>JAIOTF010000203.1 GCA_021107195.1 Anaerolineaceae bacterium
ACAAGAGAAAGTAAATAGCAGACCGCCCGGCCGCAGCAGTTTGAAAGCCAGCAAATTAATATCCTTATACCCACGCACAGCCTGCTTGGCCTGCGCCGATGTCGGGGCAAATTTCGGCGGGTCAAGAATGATCATGTCAAAGCTTAGTGCCCGGTCTCGCATCTTCCGCAGATCTGTAAACACATCGCCTTCCTGCCAGGCGAGCTGTTCTTCACCAAAACCGTTGAGCCTGCTATTCTCTTCGGCAATCTTCAATGCCGCACCAGAGCTGTCCACCGACAACACCGATGTCGCCCCGCCAGCGGCTGCATAAATTGAAAAAGCGCCTGTGTAACAAAAACAATTCAAGACATCTCTGCCATGTGCTGCCTGTCGTAGTTTTTGGCGATTCTTGCGTTGATCGACATAGAATCCAGTCTTTTGCCCGCCTGCTACATCCACTATGAATTTCAAACCGTTTTCCTGAATCAGCAAAGTTTCAGGCAAATCCCCGTAAAGCAGACCTGCTTTGGGTGTCAACCCCTCCAACCGCCGCACTTCCACATCTGAGCGCTCATAGACACACGATGCGCCAGTTATCCCAACCAGGATTTCCTCGATCTCTTCCCGCCATTTTTCAACACCTGCTGTCAGGAATTGCACGACCAATACATCAGCGTATTGGTCCACAACCAATCCGGGGACACCATCTGATTCTGCATGCACCAAACGCAGTGCGTTCGTTTCATCAGCCGGGATCAAGCTTCGCCGCATCTCTATCGCCTGTTTTATTTTTTCTCGCAGAAAATCTCCATCCACCTGCTGCGCAGCATCCCAAGTCCACATGCGCGCCCGAATTTGGGAATTTGGGCTGTACGCCGCCAAACCCAATACTTCCCCCGAATCAGACTTAACAACCACCGTCGCTCCTGAATCGGGCTGACCATCCACTCGTTCCACTGCCCCGGAAAAGATCCACGGGCGACGTTTTTCCACAGACTTCTCACGGCCAGACTTCAGATAAAGCGTATCCAAATTCATTAACCTTCCTTGATCAAATCCAATAAACCGGCCTCGTCCACAATCTGAATGCCCAAAAGCTGTGCTTTTTCCAATTTTGAACCAGGGTTCTCCCCCGCCACAACGTAATCTGTTTTCTTTGAAACGCTGCCTGTCACCTTACCGCCGTTGTTTTGGATCAACGTCTTCATCTCACCCCGCGAGTGATTTGGCAGCGTTCCAGTGACGACAAAGATTAATCCCGCCAGTGGCTGATAAGTTTCACCGGCTAAAGGTTCCACGTCTACTGTTGGCCAGACACCTCGCACACGCAGCTTTTCAAGGAGTCGTTTGTTCTTCTCCTGTTCAAACCAGTCCACGATCGCCTCAGCAATGTTCGGGCCAACGCCTTCAATTTCCATCAGTGCCTCAACGGTGGCTTGTCCAAGTGCATCCAGATCCGGATAATAGCCAGTCAGGTCTGATGCCATCACCTCGCCTACCCCGCGTATGCCCAAAGCGTTGATCAAACGTGACAGCGTCTGTTCTTTGGAAGCCGCGATAGTCTCCAACAGGTTATCCGCTTTTTTCTCTCCAAATCCTTCCAGCGAAACCAGGTCTGCCTTCCGCAAACCATACAGGTCTGCCACATCCTGTAAAAGTCCTTCTTCCACCAGTTGCTCCACGATCTTGATGCCCATGCCAACAATATCCATCGCTGGACGGGAAACAAAATGCTCCAGGTTGCGCACCAATTGTGCCGGGCAGGCAGCGTTCACACAGTACCAGGCCACTTCCTCTGGCAAGTGCTCTGCTGGTTGTCCGCAGGCAGGACAAACCGCTGGCGGCGAAAAAGGCTTTTCTACTCCCACGCGGGCTTCTATGACTGGGCCGATCACATAGGGAATCACATCTCCCGCCCGCTTGATTAATACTCGATCACCTATGCGAATATCTTTTTCAGCAATGTAATCAAAATTATGCAATGTGGCTTGTTTAACCACCACGCCGCCAACTTCCACCGGCTGCAAGATCGCATACGGCGTCAAAACGCCTGTGCGGCCAACATTCACCCCGATATCCTGCAAGGTTGTGGTTACTTCCCGGGCGGGGTATTTCAAGGCCAACGCACCGCGCGGGTCTTTGCCCACAACTCCCAGGCTGGCCTGCAAATTAAGATCATTCAGTTTGATCACCACCCCATCCACTTCAAAAGGCAATTCATCCCGCCTGGCCAACCAATGTTCACAAGACTCCAGCAAGCTGCTGAAATCTTTGCAATATTCAGCAGTTTCAGTAACCGGGAAACCATAAGACCGCAACAAAGAAAGGGTCTCCCACTGCGTGGATGGCATTAAGCCGTCTGCGGCAACCACCGCATACACCAGAACCGTCAAAGGTCGTGTGGCAGTCACCCGCGGGTCCATCTGCCGCAGGGAGCCCGAGGCCGTATTGCGCGCGTTGACATAGGTCTTCTCACCTTGTTCAGTCAAACGTTGGTTGAGCTTTTCAAAATCTTCAATAAAGATCAGCACCTCACCACGTACTACAAGTTCTGCCGGCGGCAACGGGCCATCTTCTGATACTGGAATGCGTAATGGTATCGAACGCACAGTGCGCAGGTTTTCGGTGATGTCTTCTCCCACTTCGCCATTTCCGCGGGTTGTGCCCTGTACAAATTCACCATTCCGGTAATGCAGAACAACTGTAAGGCCATCAAACTTTGGCTCGGTGACAAAATCCGCAGTCACCACGCGCTCATCCAGCTTGCTGATCCGCTGATGCCATGCCCGCACTCCGTCCAGATCATAAGCATTCGCCAGGCTCAGGATCGGCGCAGGATGCGCCACTTTGGCAAACTTCGTTGAAGCCCCGGCCCCTACCCGTTGCGTAGGCGAATCCAGTGTGATCCAGTCAGGATGTGCGGCTTCGATCTCTCGCAGCCGGGCAACCAACTGATCATATTCATAGTCACTGACCAGTAAAGTGTTTTCCACATAATACTGGTGATTATGGAAACGGATCTCCTGCCTCAGCTTTTCCATCTCAAGGCGCAGCTCTTTTTCGTTCATATTGGTATTATACGTCAGTTGGTTTAAGATAATAACTTATCGCACTTCAAATAATGAAACCTGAACAGATCTTTCCCCCGTTTCATCGAAATATGCCCATTGCTCAACCAGATTGAAATGCCCAGCTAACTGTCCCGCAGTCGGATAAGGATTCCCTGCTGCACTGCGCTCTTCAATCAGCCACATTCGCTGATACCGGCTGGCATTTGGCATAAAACGATCCAGCGCTTCACTGCTTTCTTCCGCATCGCCCGGTACAGGCCAGGAATACCAGGGCTGGCCAAACTGTGCCTCGTTCATGGCGTGATACCAGATGGGGTACAGATACGGCGAGACGATCACTCCATCCCCTTTGGCAAGCGAAGACTCCACCAGGTGTTCAGCCGCAGCGAAGTCTTCTCGATCAGGGTAATAAGCCGGGTCCTGTCGGTTTACACCCATACTGAAACCAGCAACAACCAGCGTGGAGATACCCAGAAAACCAGCAAATGCCCACAATCTGCGTTGCCCCGCCTCGCACCGCATACGCAGCAAAACCACCAGGCTGCCCATCACCAAAGCAATCTGCCCTGCCCATAAAATCAATATACGACCATCCCCCCGGGGGGAAATGCGCGCTGCCGCCAGATCCAGCGATGCCCTCTGAAATATCTGCTGCCAATGCCCGATCCAGGGAGCATACCGCAAATTCCAGAGCACCAGTTCAGGTATGGGGCGTATCGAGGTAGCATACAGGCTCGCCAGGTACGTTGGATCGGTGATCAAAACTCCACCCAATTGGATAAAACAGCTCAAAAATAGCAGCACCCATGCTGCTATTCGCCAATACAGATTCTCATTTTTCTCCAGCCATTGCAAACCAGGCAGCCCCATCAACACCAGCAGCGGTAAGACAGGCAGCAGAAAACGCGTTCCCCAGGTCAGGTTCCACCACTCCGCATCATAAACCAACGCCTGCGCCACAGCTAATCCCGCCACCCCCAGCAGCGGGAACCAGAACAGCTCTGCATTCTCACGGCGCACAGCGAAACCACTCAGGATACTTCCCAACAGGACAGGCGAATATATGAATAGCCCTTTGCCTGGACTGAAAAAGATGCCTGCCAATGCCTGCCAAAACCCGTCATGCGGCAAAACCATCAGGTTGCGATATCGCTCCACAAAGAATCCCGGCGTCAGCCGCGGCGGAAAACGCATCCTCAACGTGATCCCGCCCAAACCAAGCAACAGCAGAAAGGCTGCCAGAGTAACC
>JAIOTF010000097.1 GCA_021107195.1 Anaerolineaceae bacterium
CCAGCATGAGACGCATGCCGTATTGATGGATCTTGTTGAATAAGCTGTCCAGCACCTGGGTAAGGTACATGTCAGCGGCTATTTGTTTGGATGGGCGAGCTAGAACCAAGCCTATTGTTTGTGACTTGCCGCTTGCCAGGGATTGCGCCGCTGCATCTGGTACATAGCCCAATTCTTCAGCAGCCAGGATTACTCTTTGCCACGTTTCGGCGCTGATTTGTGCACCTTCAACGTTATTCAGCACAAACGAAACGGTTGTTCGTGAAACACCAGCCCGTTCAGCGACATGGTGGCTTGTTACACGCCTGGATTGCAATTGACCCTCCAACAGGTAACACGTGTTACTAACGCGTGTTAACAGTGTAGCATATTGAAAAGCACAAGTCAATAGGGATATCCAGGCGACCATATAAATTTGCACAACACAATCCTATTTTGGCGGGGCAGTGGTTTGGCGAATGATGAGCTGAATGTTCTGTTTTTCCTGAACAGCGTTCTTTTGTGGGCTTTCGAGTTTATCTAATAATAATTCCATGCCGCGCTGGCCTGAATCAAACAAAGGCTGGTGAATCGTGGTTAATTTTAGATATTCTGCAAGTTCAATATCATCAAATCCGATGAGGGAAAGATCTTCGGGAATTTTTACACCAAGTTCTTGCGCTGCTTCCATCACACCCCAGGCAGTTGTGTCGCTGTATGCAAAAATGGCAGTTGGCGGATGATTTGAGTTCAGCATCTTAAGAGCAAGGTGCCGCGCCTCCAGTCGGCCGTGTTCATCCTCAGCGTAATACTCATCGAAAAAAGGAATATCGGCGTCTTTCAGTGCCAGGCGGTAGCCACGGTAGCGATCCCGGCTGGATGAAAAACGAAATGGGGTGTCAAAGATGTCGCCGATGTAGCCGATTTTTTTGTGTCCATGTTCAATTAAGTGACGGGTTGCCATTTTCCCACCCTCAATATCATCAATAAACACCTGGTCAAGCATATTGAGTTCCGGGTGAAATGCATCAATAAGGATGATCGGAATTTCTGCATTTGACAGAAACTCTACCTCACTATCCTTAGACGGAAGAGAAATGATGAGCACACCATCAGATCGTTTGTGGTGGATGACATCCTGAAATATTACATCCCTTTGATCCGGGCTTTGGACAGCATGGATTGTCAGATCGTAGTGGCTTGAGTTAAGCGTAGCGATAACACCATTAAGTCGTTCGGTATACGCGGGACGGGTCAGGAAAGGGAGCACTACTGAAATGGTCAAGGTTTTCCCCAGCGAAAGTTTTCGTGCGGTGAGATTTGGCGAATAGTTCAGGGTTTTTACAACTTCTAAAATTCGCTGCCGGGTTGCTTCACTCACCAGCGGGCTGTCATTCATGGCACGCGATACCGTCCCTGGAGATACCTTTGCCTCGCGAGCCACATCTCTGATCGTTACTGTTGCCAAGATATTTTCTCCGTGAATGCAACCGGTTTAATTAAACCGATTTAATTATACGGAAATCATCAGGCTTTGTCAACAGGTTTGGTAATTATGTGATGAAAAATTGCATTTAAATTGATCAGACCAAGGCAACTATGCGCGTTGTTTTGCGATTTGGATTGTATGAGGGGTGTGGTATTGATTGGTTAAATCGTGGATGTGCGGAAGACGTGATGGATGCGGAATCATATCTTTGCGAGGGCAA
Source organism: Anaerolineaceae bacterium (assembly GCA_021107195.1). Lineage (GTDB taxonomy): Bacteria > Chloroflexota > Anaerolineae > Anaerolineales > Anaerolineaceae > SMBSF63. The sequence continues at coordinate 1,689 of JAIOTF010000097.1, forward strand.
GGTCTGCGAAAAGGAAAATCCGGGTTGAATTGCCTGGATTTAATCGCTTGTGTTGATGAATACTAGATTTTTAACCAAAGATATTGATACGGGGCGAGTGAAAGATTCTTGCTTACCGTGAAGGATTGGTCTGAGAGAAGGGCAACAACTTTGTTGGCCCCCAATATCTCGGCTGGTGCCTGGCCTGTTTGTTCTTGTCCTGTTAGATTGTGGATAACAAGGATTTTGTGTTTTTGATCATTGCGCCAGTATGCAGCGATGCTGTTATTCCTGAAATCTGCCCACTGAAAATCGCCCTGGCTAAGCGCAGAATGTCGTTTGCGAATAAAAATCATGCGCTTCATAGCGCAGAACAATGAAGACGAGTCTGCTTGAGCTGCCTCGACACTTACCTTTTGTGGTGAATAATCTGCACTTGAAATGACAGGCATATAGAGGGTATTGGTTGCGGCATCTGAAAAGCCTGCATTGAGGGCGTTGTTCCATTGCATTGGTGTGCGAACGCCGTTGCGGTCTGGCAATGCGAGGTTGTCTCCCATGCCAATTTCATCGCCATAGTAAACGAATGGCGAACCTGGCAAGGTGAATAGGATGGAGTTGATTAATTCCAATTTGTGCTGATCATTATCCATTAATGGAGCCAGCCGGCGGCGGATGCCGAGATTCAGGCGCATCCTTTTATCGGGGGCATATTCTGTCCACATCCATTGCCGTTCTTCTTCGGTGACCATTTCAAGCGTTAATTCATCGTGGTTGCGCAGGAATACGCACCATTGGCAGGATTCCGGAATTTCCGGGGTTTGTTCAAGGATTTCTACTATCTTGTTGCGGTTGCCCTGTCGCATAGCCATAAAGATACGCGGCATTACCGGAAAATGAAATCCCATGTGGAATTCGTCTCCGTCACCGAAATAGGGGCGGACATCAGAAGGCCATTGATTTGCTTCGCAGAGCAGAATCCTGCCAGGGTAATTTTGGTCGATGAAGAGTCGAAGTTCTTTCAGAAAGAGATGGGTTTCTGGCAGATTTTCGCAATTTGTGCCTTCCTCTTCAAAGAGATAAGGCACGGCGTCTGCTCTAAACCCATCGACACCAAGATCAAGCCAGAAGGAAACGATGTTGAAAATTTCTTGTTTGAGTTGCGGGCAGGCGTAGTTTAAGTCTGGCTGCGAAGAATAGAATCTGTGCCAGAAGTATTGTCCAGCTGTTTCGTCCCATGTCCAATTGGATTTTTCGGTGTCCAGAAAAATGATGCGGGCATCTGTGTATTTATTGTCAGTGTCGCTCCAGACATAGTAGTTACGATAGGGTGAGTTTTTGTCCTGGCGCGCAGCCTGGAACCAGGGGTGTTGGTCCGAGGTATGGTTTAGAACCAAATCAGTGATGACCTTGATGCCATGTTTATGAGCCGTTGAAACGAGTTCAGAAAAATCTTCAAGTGTGCCGTAGTCCGGGTGGACATTCGTGTAGCCAGCTATATCATAGCCATCATCTCTTAGGGGAGAAGGGTAAATGGGAAGAAGCCAGATACAATCGATACCCAGGTTATGCAAATAATCCATTTTACTGATGACGCCCTGTAAATCGCCATTTCCATCACCTGTGCTGTCTTTGAATGCACGCACATTTAATTCGTAAAATATCGCGTTTTTATACCATTGTTGATCCATGATGATTTCCAATTCTTATTGATGCAAAGATATTTCTATTCTAATTGATATTGACAACATGTGGGGTTTTTGGTGTGGAAATCGATTATGGCTGTGATCGCCATGGAATGTCGGTGTCCACTCGGGGAGGATTAAGCCAGGCAAGAAAACGCGTGCTTTTGCGGTTTTCCGGAGTGAATTTATCAAAGGCGATCAGCAATAGGCTGGATCCCAGCAATGCTGCCCCAATCCATTGTGTCCAGTATAGTTGTTCGCCAAGCCAAATCATGGCGACAAATACTGTTACCAGTAATTCGCCGAGGCCTAACATGGCTGTTTGAACGCTCCCCAGGTGTTTTACACCCAGGAAAAGGGTTAACCTTGAAGCAAATGTGAATATTGTCATGCCGATAATCGGCCACCAGGCATAGGTTAAGAGCGGCAACTGCCGATCGAACAATGCGTAAGCAATCGTGACAGTTAACGTCATGGAGAGCAGCGTATATAGGGTAACAGTTGGCGCTGGTACTTCATACAACACACGCTGGTTGATGAGCAGGTGTAGTGCGTAGAGAATGGCTGAACCGATCATCAGAATTGCGCCAACCACATCTACCTGATGCTGCGCAGTGCTGATCAAGAGGATGACACCGATGATGGAAGCGATCAGCCTGATGCTTGTTAATTTTCTGATTGGTTGTAGATCCAATAATTGCCAGAGTACAAGGAAAAGCGGGTAAAATGAATACAACAGGTGAGCAATACTAGCATCGAGATGGGAAAGGGCAGTGTAGTACAAAATGGAACCTGCACCGTTGATAAAGCCTGCCAATAAACAACCCACTAAGCCGATAGGGTAAATGTAGAGGAATTTGCGTTTGAAGAAGTACATGACAACAAAAAGCAGCAGTGCGGCACCAGCCGTGCGCAAAGTTACGACGGTTAACGGTGTAAACCCGGCTAATAATGAGTGTTTTCCAAAGATAGGGTTGAGACCCAGAAATACGGCCGAGGCAATGGCTGCGTAGATTCCGAAATTTTTGTTTGTCATACCTGGCAGTATCCTTCAATTGGTTGTTTGCTTAGGACACGTTCATTTCAATAATGAGCGTACCTCGTTTTCAAGATCGTCACTCAGGAAATTTCCTTTTTGAAGCAATAATTGGATATGTCCATTCAGACGTTTCTTTTCTGCGGCCGTTAATTCTTTTGCAGTTACAACAACGATAGGAATATCAGCAGTTTGTTTGTCGTTATGAAGAGCGTCCATGACGGCAAAGCCATCCATTTCAGGCATCATCAGGTCCAATAAGACAAGATCCGGCATTTCGGTTGAAATCAATTTAATTGCTTCTTTACCGTCCTGGGCTTCAAAAATTGTATACTCGCCTTGTGATTGGAGAATTCTGCGAATCAATCTGCGAGCGTCCGCATTATCATCTACAATTGCAACCCGAGGGTAACGGTCGCAGGAGATGTGATTGAGGGCTGCCAAAAGACCTTCTTCTGGTCTTTCTTCTTCAACAGAGAGGTCAACGGAGCGCCCCCAGGAATCGCCCAGAACAACTGGTTCAATGGGCATCGTATGACCAGTGCAGTTTATAACGACGGTTTCTTCAGGTTTAACGATACCGTTTCGCACCAATTTGATCAGGCCTGCAACAGCTACAGCTGCGGCTGGCTCGACCGATATGCCTTCCATTTTTGCTAATAAGTGCATTGTGCGAAATGTTTCTTCGTCCGTAACGCTTTCAAAAATCCCCCCTGATGATTCAAGCATTTCCTGACGCAAGCGAGTGTATGTTCTTCCCGGCGTGCCGGTGGCCAGTGTTTCGATCATGGTTCTGGGATTGGTGACGGGTTCTGCGGTTTCAGCATTTTGTTTCCAGGCATGTACCATTGGGGCACATCCGGCTGCCTGAATAATCCCTAGTTTGGGAAGTTTGGCGGGTGCCAATCCCATTTGTGCCAATTCTCTAAAGCCTTTGATGACGCCTAGAGGCCCCATACCACCGCTGACGGATTGAAAATACCAATCTGGAGACCGCCAGGGTGTTTCACCAGAAGCTCCAAGCCTATTGGTTAATTGCTCACTGATCTCGAATGCGATTGTTTTCATGGATTCAATGCATGGTATGTTTTTTGCGCCCAGATCATGGAAAATATTGCGCTGAGAAGCAAAGTCCGCAGCTACTTTTTTAGTTTGATCATAAGAGCCGGTTACTTTAATCACTTGAGTGCCATATAAAGCGACTTCCCGCATTTTCTCTGATGGAACACGGCTGGTGAGAAATGCCCAGAGTTTTATCCCTGCTCTGGCCGCATAGGCAGAATAGGCAATGGCAACATTGCCGGTTGAAGCCAGAACCAACTCTTTGATACCGCCCTCTTTTAATGCGGCAACGGTTACGGCAGCTTGCCTGTCTTTGAATGATGAGGTTGGGCTTTGGCGCTCATCCTTGATGTAGATATTGGGACAACCCAACATCATGCCCAGGCTCGCGGCGCGGTATAAGGGTGTTGCTCCCTCGCCTAGTGAAACGTCTGGAATTGGGTTCTCTACTGGCAGTAATTCGTGATACCGCCATAATGAGTCTGTCCGATTATCAAGGTCGTTAAGTAAAGTATTACCAATTTTTGGATAATCATAAAGGGCTTCACGCCATTGACTTCCACAATTTGGACATGCTGTTTCATTTATATCGAATTTGGCTTCATGACCGCAATCAATGCATTTTATTGTGATATTTAATGTCATTATCCAGCTTTCTCTTTTCTTATTGATCTGTTCGGGTTTGAATAGCCTGGCGTACGATTTTAATTAAATCGCCCTTGTGGATTGAGTTCTTGGAGAGAATAAAATTTTCTGTCTTAGAAATGACTTTATGTTCATCTGCTGTCAGATCAGCCTCAGTGAGGATAATGGCTGGCACGGTCTTTAGAAGATTGTTTGAACTCATTTCTTCAAGGATATGGAAACCGTAATTATCAGGCAGGAATACATCGAGCACAATTACATCTGGCGGGGTTTGCAGTATGGCTTCAAGGCCATCTTTGCCATTATTAAACATGGAAATATCAAGTTTTTTATCGTTCGCCAACACATTATTGATCAATTGCAGATCATTTTCCTGGTCATCAATCACGTATATCTTGTGGTGCTTCCCGTTAGGGTTTATTTGCTCGATCACGCTGATCAAGTCTTCTTTCAGGAAGGGTTTGACGAGATAAGCGGCCGCTCCCATTTGCAAGCCTTTTTCTTTTTCTTCCAGAATGCTGCAAATGATGACTGGAATGTTGGCCGTATCCGGGTCGCTTTTTAATTCCCGAAGCACTGACCACCCATCTTTTTCAGGCATCATCATGTCCAGGGTGATTGCCAGGGGTTTTAATTCTTTGGCCCTTTGAACTGCCGAGTTTGGGCGCGAAAGTGGAATAACTTCGTAGTTCAGGTTGCCTAAATATCTCTGATACAAATTTGCAATTTGTTCTTCGTCATCAATGGAGAGAATGATATTGTCTTTTGCGTCGCCTTGCGGTGCATCAGGTGCATCAACCTGAAGGGGCGCAAATGAAGAGGCGACAGGGACAGTGAAGAAGAAGGTGCTTCCTTCACCTTCCTGGCTGCGGGCAATGCCAATTCTGCCGTTGAGCAATTCAATAAAGGATCGGCTGATAGAGAGACCTAAACCCGTTCCCCCTGTACTGCGTGTAGGCGAATCATCAACTTGCGAAAAAGCCTGGAATAGTTTGTTTTGATCCTCTTCGTGGATGCCGATACCTGTGTCGATTACTTCTACCATAACCTCAGGCATTCCATCCGGTGATGATGTTTGGTACGCCTTTACCCGTATGAAACCTTCTTCGGTAAACTTGGCTGCGTTTGAAACGAAATTCAGGAGAACCTGCCGGATGCGGGTAGCGTCTCCATGGACAGGAGGGATATTCTCTGCGATATCCGTTTCAAGTTTGATTGGCTTGTCTTTTACCAAGCCGATTGCAGTTGACATTACGCCTGTAACAACTTCGCGGATATCAACATCTGCAAAGGATAATTGCATCTTGCCGGCTTCAATCTTTGAAAGATCAAGGATATCATTGATCAGATTCAGAAGATGCTGCCCTGAATGGTAAATTGCATTGAGGTCCTGCTGTTGGATGTCATTGATCTCTCCATCAATACCTTTGAGAATCACACGCGAGAAACCAATGATCGAGTTTAGCGGTGTACGGAGTTCATGGCTCATATTGGCGAGGAATTGGCTCTTTAGGCGATCAACCTCTTCCATTTCTTTGATGGCGATCTGTGAAAGTTCGTACGAACGGGCATTTTCAATAGCAATAGCAATTTGGTCTGCTAATACCTGCATTACTGAAATGTCGTTATCTGCAAAAGCACCGAAGCGAGTTGATTGAATGTCGCGCACACCGATGGTGCGATCAACAATCTTCATGGGCGTGCATAACTAAGACCTGGTTAAGGGCAATAAGATTATGTGGAATTCATAAGGCCCTACCAGGATGTTGATCACTAACATGGGCTGCACTCGTGCGGAAGTC
>JAIOTF010000050.1 GCA_021107195.1 Anaerolineaceae bacterium
GTTAAGGGGGGTCATGCGCTAATCGTTTGGAATCCCCCTGGCGCTGGTGGCGCATTCACCGTTTTCAAGGGGGAGAAGGTAAACGGACTGGGTGTAGTTTAAGCTTGTTCGTTGTTTCCGTTTGGGGTTAATCCCCTGCGTTTGAACCTGGTCAGTCTGGCGTCCACGGGGTCAAAGCCCTAAGCTTTTGCAATCCCCGTGTCGCTGGCGCGACATCCCCCTTTTACAAGGGGGACAAGGTACACGGACGGTGGTGATTTTCATCTGTTCCGTTGTTCCCGTTGTGGTTGAACCCCTTGCGATCAAACTTGTTCAGCATGGCGTCTACGGGGTCAATGCCCTGGGCGTCGGCAAAGACGGTGAGCATCATCAGTACGTCGCCAATCTCATCGGAGATGTCGCGGTTGCGGCCGGGGTTGTTGCGCACCCATTGGGCTTGCTGTTCGACGAAGGCGTCGGCCAGCTCGCCGACTTCGCTGACGAGAAAGAGTAAAGCCTGGCCAGCATCGGGGGCGGTCAGGCCGCGGTGTTCGAAATAGGCGCGGACGGTTTCAGGGATTTTCGGATTGGTGGTTTGCATGCTGCTCCTCTGTGTGCTGCAAGATGGAGCAATTATACATTATCCATGATTGGGTAGGGCGATTTGCAAATCGCCCCTACGGTATACTCACGCTTCGGCAGACTCAGCGTTCGCTTCCATCTCATCCAGCAAGGCCAACAGCTCCCCATTCTCAGGGATGTCCTGCATGGAGTGGCCGTAATGGATGTAGCGCAGGATGCCGGCCTTGTCGATGATCATTTGGGCGGGCATACGGCCAAGCTTGAAGAGCTTGACTTTTTGGCCGTAAAGCTTGAGTACACTGTGTTGAGGGTCGGGCAGGCCGACGAAAGGCATCTCGTTTTCTACCCAGTATTTCTTGAAGGCTTCCGCTTTTTCGGGGCCGATGGTTATAATTTCGGCATTTTTGGCAGTGAGTTGGTCATAGTCCTGGCGCAACTGCGCCATGTGCGCCTGGCAGAATGGTCACAGGAAGCTGCGGTTGAGGACCAGAATGATGTGTTTGTTTCCAGTAAAGTCGGAGAGGGATACTGGCTTGTCCTGGAAATCATCCAGGGTGAAATCGGGGGCTGGCGTTTGGGTTGAAATAACGGACATATTGTTTTGTTCTTGTTTGTTTATTAATCGTTTCTTTTATTGCAGACGGATATCCGGTGCGCGGGTAGCAGCAAAAGAGAACTGCATATGATGAAATTGCCAGCGGTCGTTCTGTTTGACAGCGATCGCCGTAAAGCGGAAAGGCCAAATGCAGGTTTCCCCTTTCAGGATCTCGGCCAGCAGTTCATTGCCCAGCAATAGAATGTCGAGCATTTTTGATTTATCGTCTTCTTCTGACGGCTCTTCATCAATCACATCTTTGGCAAATTCAAGAAAACCGCGATAGCGATATTCATTGGAGATGACATCTTTCACCTGAGCTGTTGTGGAGAGCCAGGCTACATCTTCATGAACAAAGATGTTGGCATGGGCAACATCAAATGTAACATTACCCCAATGTTCCCAATCGGAAGAGATCATCTGGCGAACAGCGTCACGGCCGCGGCACCATTCGTTTTCTCCGGGTTCAGAGGCAAAGGTGCCGATCACTTCCAGGGATTGATCCTTATCAGAGAACAATTCCATGAATGTATTCAATCTGTTTTGGTCCCTGGCTGTGTAGCCATCCTGAAATTTTTGCAGCAGGGAACGGACTTCTTCGATTAAGTAGTTCTGCATTTTTCCTCCATGAGGATTGGGTGACATCGGACTATTTAATATATCGATGATCTCGCCGGTGATGATGTCATTGAGGGGCAAGGTGGTGGCCAATCCGTTGACAATGAAAACAATGATAAAGGTCAGAATGTTCAGTTCTTTACGGTTAACGATGATTGAGCAGGGAGAATTTGTTTCAGGCGATTGCCCGGAAAGAAGCGTCCCCGGTTGCCGCTGTTTTTCTGCAGGGTGATGAAGGCATACAGGCTGGCCGTGAAAAGGCCAGGCACCATCATCAGGACCATCCAAATGATCGAAATGCAGGAAGGTTTCCCAAAGACGATCCGCGCCGAGAAGAGGGTGAAGCCAAGATACAGGTCAACCGGAGAAATTAATTGAGTGTGAAAAGGGTGATCAGGAAAACAGTTGCCCAGACGATGCCTATACTGACCAGAACGGCTTTGCGCTGTGAGTAGCCTTTGTATTTGACAAGGTAATTGGAGATGGGCAGGCTGACCAGGGTGGCTAAAATAAAAATCCACAAATTCATGACATTTCCTTCCCGCAATCAAAAATTGGCGGTGCAGAAGATAAAAGGAATAAAGGAGAAGAGGTGAAGGATTGGCCCTTGCAGTGCCAGGATGAGGATGCCCCACAGGATACCAATCAGCATACCTACGATAACATCTGACAGGTAATGCACGCCCATGGCGATGCGGGCCAGCCCCACCAATGGCGCCCAGATGAGCAGAGCGACGGCAAACCAGGCTGGTCCCAGGCCAATTGCCATCACAGCCAGATAGGTGACACGGGCAGCATGCCCGGACGGAAAGGAGTGCGGGTCGGTACTGCGGTAGATGTCGCCCCATTCTCCTGGCGGGCGGCTGCGGCGGAAAGTGAACTTGAGGGCCAGCACGATTGCGGCAAGGAAAATCAGCCCTATCCCCATCAATGCGGCCTTGTTATGCCATTCGCACCCGGCAAAGAGCCAGATCAAACCCAGGATGGGGAGGAGAAGCCAGGAGTCTCCCGAGTGTGCCAGGAAGGAACCTATCCTGTGCCAGCCCGGCCAGGCGTTCTCACGGAGGCGTACCTGCCCGGACAGGCGGGCGTCGGTTTTGAGGATTTTATGATAAATGGTCATGTATTTTCCTGTTCCCGTGAGTATACCATGAGGGGGGCAAGAGATAATGTATAATGTAAAATTTATAATGCATAATGAAAACAAAACAGGAAGACAGGCGTCAGGGGCGGATAAAATTCTCCTCTTCCGGCATAATGAAAACGCTCACCAGATTCATTTCGGTGGGTGTTTTTTCGTTTTACATGAAAAATTGCTAATGCGCGTTGCACCCCAGAATCTTATATAATCAGTATGAGTATATAACCAACTTTATTCACTCATGCAGGAGAATTGCATATGACAGACACAACCGGGAAGCCCATAAGGGGACGGGAACGCAGAAAGACTTTATTGCTGATTATCAACCTAACTATTATTTTCAGTATGGCCTGTTCAAGCCTGAGCTTGGGAAAACATGTCGAGGGGAAGGTGCTGGAAGACACCCGGCAAGCGGCAAAAAAAGCCCTTCCGGTTTCCATGCCGCCGCTGTTGGCCGAGGTTTCTCCAGCGCCGCAAGCAGAAATTCCTTTGCAGCCGCGCCTGGTGTTTACCTTTAATCAGGCTATGGACCCGGCTTCCGTGGAAGCAGGGTTCCGCATCAGCCCCGATGTGGGCGGACAGTTCTCCTGGCCGGATGAGGCAACGATGGTTTATACCACCACGCGTCCGCTGCCGCCGAATGCCGAGATTGACTTGATGTTTCTGAACGGGATCAAGGCTGCCAATGGTCTTGCATTGCAGGCGCCGCCGGAGATCTCGTACCACACGGCAGCCGCGCTGTGCACGGTGGATGTACTGCCGCGGCCTGACAGCCGCGATGTGGATCCGGAATCAGCGGTGGTGGTGACCTTTGACCAGCCGGTTGTGCCGTTGACGGATGACGCAGCCCAGTTGCCGGCGGCTTTCAGCATGCAGCCTGTTGCTGCCGGACACGCTGAGTGGTTGAATACCAGCACATTTATCTTTTATCCTGATCCGCCGCTGACGGGCGGTGTTAAATACAGGGTAAACATTAATACAAGCCTGACCAGTGCGGCTGGCGCAGTGCTTTCCAGCGATCAAGACCAGATGACCGGATGGTCCTTCACTACGGCTTCGCCGCGTTTGTTTTCGATTGATCCGAGCGAAGAGGATGGCAATATTGATCTGGATCAACAGTTCAGGTTGGTCTTCAATCAGCGCATGGACCCGGAAAATGTGCAGAAAAACCTGCTTCTTCAGGACAGGCTGGGGAATGATGTGGCCGGCGTTTTCGCGTGGGAAGAGGACAACACGGTGTTAACATTCAGCCCAAACCAGGTCTTGTCCCGTGATACAGGTTATAAGCTGATCCTGCGCGGGCAGGCGCTCTCGGCTGGCGGCACCCGCCTGGGGGAGAGTGTGGTCAAGGATTACAGAACGGTATCTATTCTGGATGTAGCATCCACTGTCCCGACGGAAGACGAGTACCTCGAAGGCTATTTCGGTTATAACACCCTGCAATTGAGGATGACTGCCCCGCTTGACCCGTATCAAAATCTGGAAGACCTGGTGCAGATCTCCCCCTCAATTTCGGGTCTGAATATTAACTTGAGTGAAGACCTGCGCCGCATCTATTTTTCCGGTTATTTTGAGCCGAACCAGAACTATACGGTAATCGTGTCTGCCGATTTGAAAGATCGCTGGGGCAAACCCGCGGCTGAAGAGCGTCAACTGCCTTTCCACACCGCGCCTGCCCCGTCCGGTTTTTATATCCCGCTGCTACAAGCTGGCGAAGATACGCTTTTCCTGACGCCGGATGAGACCAGCTTCACTGCCCAGGCGACCAATGTGGACGAAGTGGATTTCCAATCGGCCCGGCTCTCATTGGAAACTTTCTTTACCCTAAGCCGCGAAGTGTACATCAATTGGGAGAAAGTATCCATTCCAGACCTTGCTTCGTGGCGCATGGAATTGGACTTGCCTGCCGACCGCAGCACTGTGATTGAATTTCCTTTGACCCCGGATCAAAAGGCATTGGAAACCGGGGTGTATTACTATGATTTACATTCTCCCGAAGTTGAAAAGAAATATTCACAACCACACCCGTTCCTGGCTGTAGTCAGTCCTCTTAACCTGACGCTCAAACGCAGCCCGAATGAGGTGTTCCTGTGGGCAGTAGATTTGCGCAGCGATACACCAGTGGCAGAGAAACAGGTCGTTTTCTATGATGAATATCTGAATCCACTTGGACAGGCTGAAACGGATGAAGATGGCATGTGTCAGATAGCGCTGCCGGACGAATTGGGGATCTATGATCCTGTGTTTGCAGTGATGGGCGAGCCCGGCGATGCTGGTTTCGGCCTTGCTACCGATTCCTGGACGTTCCAGACCAGCGGGTGGTATTTCGGGATTCGCAACTGGCTGCGGGAAGACCGTCTTTTCACTTACCTGTACACCGACCGGCCGATTTACCGCCCGGGACAAACGGTTCATTTCCGGTTGGTGATGCGCGATCAGGCAGGGGCCGGGTATGCTCCTCCGCCCAGCGGACCGGTAACTGTCAAGATGGAAGGCGAGTATTCAGACGCTATTGACGGCCGGGTGGAGGTCGGGACTGTTAATTTGTTATTATCCTCATACGGTACTGCCTCTGGTGAGATGACCCTGCCTGAAGATACTGCGCCAGGATATTACACAATCTCAGTTGATGATGACAGAAATGCTTCGTTGACTTTTCAGGTGGCCGCGTATCGCAAGCCGGAAGTGGATTTGCAGGCGGCGTTTGTCAAGGATGGCTGGCAGATCGGGGAAGACATGCAGGCCAGCGTGCAGGCCGATTACTTCTTTGGCGCGCCAGCGGGGGATGTGCAGGTGCAGTGGGCGCTTTACAGCAGAAGCGCTTCGTTTACCCTGCCTTCCGGATACCGCACAGGCAGCTATGTTATCAGGTGGTTGACGCCAAGTGATGAGATGTATTATTACGATCCTGAGCTGGGAGAGCAGATTGCCAGCGGGATACAAAAAACAGCGGCGGATGGCTCACTGGAGATCAGCTTGACCAGCCAGGAAATTCTGAAGCAAGTTGACCCGGAGAATATGCAGATCCTGACGCTGGAAGCGAGTGTGCAGGACGAAAATGAAATGCCGGTCAGTGCCCGCGCCACAGCCAACCTGCATCCGGCTTCATTCTATATCGGGATACGTTCAGAAGCCTGGGTGGGCCGGGCCGGGATTGAATCCGGGTTCCGCGTTCAAACCACAGACTGGCAGAAATCAGCCTCAGGAAATCATCTTTTACAGGCACAATTTCAGAAGATCACCTGGGAACAGACAGACCCGGCCGATTGGCGGCCGGATGGCAGCCGACGCCAGCCGGTTTACACCACGATCAGCAGTGCAGATTTGCAGACAGATGCCAAAGGCCGGGCGCGACTGGCGTTTGTGCCCCCTGAACCGGGGACGTATGTACTCAAAGTTTTCGGTGAAGGGGCAATAACGCAGACCATGGTTTGGGTAGGCGGCAGCGCGGGTGCGCAGTGGCCCAATTTGCCCAATCAGGAGCTGCCGCTGACGGCAGATAAGGCATCCTATCGTCCCGGGGAGGTGGCCCGTATTTTAATTCCCAATCCTTTGGGAGAGAAAAATCTGGCTTTGATCACTGTTGAGCGCGAGAAGGTGCTGCGTGCCGAGGTGGTGGAAATCCAGGGCGGATCGTATCAATGGGAACTGCCCCTGGATGACAGTTATGCCCCCAATGTTTTCGTGGCAGTAACGCTGCTTGGAGAACAGGTCGACGGAACACCAGACTTCCGTCAGGGGTATCTGGAACTGGACGTTGAACCTGTGGTGCAAACCCTGGAAGTGGAGATGTTAACCACGCCTACGCAAAGCGAACCGGGCGGCGAAGTCAGCTTTGATATTCAGGTGCGGGATTCATACGGTCAGCCGGCGCAGGGTGAGTTTTCGCTGGCGGTGGTGGATAAAGCCGTGCTGGCGCTGGCAGAGCCTAACGCCCCCGGTATCGTGGAAGCGTTTTATGCGCCTCAACATTTGCGGGTTAACAACGGATCGAACTTGAGCATTTCTGCGAACCGCATTCCATTGGTCTCAATGGACGGACGCGGCGGCGGTGGAGGACCTGTGGTCGTGCCGCCTTCGCTGCGCGAGGAATTCCCCGATACCGCGTTGTGGCAGGGCAGCGTGGAAACAGACGCCTTCGGTATTGCCTCGGTGAAGATGACGCTGCCGGATAATCTGACCACCTGGGTGGCTGACCTGCGCGGCGTAACACGTGATACCAAGGTGGGGGCAGCCAGCAGTGAAGTGGTGGTAAGCAAACCGCTGTTGATCCGTCCGCAAACGCCGCGTTTCTTCGTGGCCGGCGACCACACCGCGCTGCGGGCGGTGGTGCATAACAACACGACGCAAGAATTGACCGTGGATGTTTCTTTGCAAGCAGCGGGGATCGCTCTGGATGAAGGGGCGAACAGTATCCAACAAATCGTGCTGGGTGCCGGCGCACGCCAGACCGTGACCTGGTGGGGAACGATCCAGGAGGCGGATGAAGTCGGTCTGGTGTTCCAGGCACAGAGCGGCGGGTTGCAAGATGCGGCACGACCAGAGCAGGGGAGTTTGCCCGTGCTGCGCTATCAGGTTCCTGCCAGTTTTGTCACCGCTGGCGTGCTGTCGGAAGCTGGCGAACAGTTGGAAATGATCCAGTTACCGGTATCGTATATTCCCAGCGGCGGAGATTTGCAGGTGGAGCTGGCGCCGTCCCTGGCAGCCAGCATCATAAGCGGTTTGGAAGCACTGGAGTCCTTCCCTTATGACTTCACCGAACCGATCCTTTCGCATATGCTGCCCAATCTGGAGATGTACCGCGCCTTGCAGGAATTGAGTTTGGAGATTCCCGGTCTGGAGAGCGAGCTGCAGGAACAGATTGACAGGAGTCTTGAGCGTCTGCTGCGCTATCAGAATGAGGATGGCGGCTGGGGGTGGATGGCAGGCAAGGCCAGCGATGATTACATCACTGCCTATGTGCTGTTCGGACTGGGCCGCGCCCAGCAGGCCGGGGTATTTGTGCCCCCACAGCAAATGCAAAAAGCCGGGGCCTATCTTTCTGCGGCGCTGCTCTCACCGGAAGCGGTGGCGCAAACCTGGCAGCTTGACCGGCAGGTCTTTCAATATTATGCCCTTGAACAGGCGGGTGGTACGCTGCCCGGCCTGGATAAGCTGTATGCTGAACGGGAGCAGCTCAACCCGTGGACGAAAGCGCTGCTGGCGTTGATGTTAAACCGCAGCAATGTGGCTGACCAGCGGGCGTATGACCTGCTGAACGATTTGCAGAGCAGCGCCTTGCGCAGTGCGAGCGGTGCGCATTGGGAGGATACGGTAGATACCTCCCGTTACAATTTCAGCTCGGCACATTTCAATACGGCTGTTGTGGTGTATGCCGTGGCCCAGATGGACCCGGCATCCGCCTTGCTGCGCGATGGACTGCGCTATCTGGTGACGCAGCGACAGGCGACAGGCGGCTGGTCTTCCAGCTATGAGGCCGCCTGGGTGCTGTTGGGCATGACGGAGGCGATGAAGGCCACGGCAGATCTCAGTGCCAGTTACACTTATTCGGCGGATTTGAATGGTCAGACTTTGCTCAGCGGGGCGGTCAAAGGAGTCGAACGATTGACTGCTGTTTCGACCCTGGTGCCGTTGGCGGAGTTACAGAAACAAACGGTGAATGAACTGCGTATTCGCCGCGAGGAAGGCGGCGGGCAGTTGTATTACCGGGCTATATTGACTCTGCAGCGCCCGGCAGAAGAGGTACAAGCCCAGCAAAATGGCTTGAGCATTGACCGCAGCTATCATGGAATCGGTGCAGACTGCACCACGGAGAACTGCCCGAGGATCACCAGCCTGACCCTCGGGGCGGAATCGGGGGTGGCGGAGGTGCGCCTGACACTGACCCTGCCTGAAGAAATGTCTTACCTGATCGTGGAAGATTTCATCCCTGCCGGGGCAGAAGTGATCAATCCCCGCCTCAACACCAGCCAGTCGGAGGAGGATTGGTATGATCCCCGCAACCCGTTTGGGGAAGGCTGGGGCTGGTGGTATTTTGATGACCCGCAGGTGTATGATGACCATGTGCGCTGGATCGGGCGACGGGTTCCGGCGGGTACGTACGTGCTGACCTACCGCTTGCAGGCGGTGCAGGCCGGGGAATACCGCACGCTGCCGGCACGGGCCTATGAATATTATTTCCCGGATGTGGGGGGCAGCACGGCGGGTGAGGTGTTCACGATTGAGTAGGGACTGAAACGAAGCTATCTTCCAGATGCCATTGCGAGCAAAGGCGAAGCGCCCGCTATCGGGCGCTTCCTGACGCGCGGCAAGCTCCAAATTGGAGGTAGGGATTGCCGCAGTCGCTGAGGTTCCTTCACAATGACAAGAGAGGGTTGTTTTGCGAGGAATTTTGATGAGGACAGGTTTACTCTTCGGGCAGGATGTCTAAACCTGTCCTTGCTTTAAATTTTACTTTTCACCCTTTTTCTGTATAATATTTTGTATACCTCAACGATAATCAGAGTCCTGAAGAACCAACAAGGAAGCATGGCATGAAAAACTTGCCCCAAACGAACAGAACTCGAATCACCGGCCTGGTGCTTGCCTTCAGCCTGTCATGGATCGTGACAGGTTTTTTTGTTAACACGCCCGCGGAAGTTTTTCAGGGGGAGTGGAAAATCATCACCTCGCCCGGTATCCTGATCACGGATTACATCGCTTTGGCGAACCTGGGCGCTGCCCTGTTCAACGCCGGTCTGGTCACGTTGATGGGGCTGGGGCTGGCCTGGCTGATCAAGGCGCGCTTCAATGGTTACTTGCTGGCCGGAATATTCACCCTGGCGGGTTTTGCGTTTTTTGGAAAGAATCCATTTAATATCTTGCCGATTATCGTGGGGGTTTATCTTTATGACCGCTTCTTCTTGCATCAGCCGATGAAAAATCTGATCGCACCCCTGCTTTTCGGGAGTACGCTGGGGCCGGTGGTCGGTCAGATCGCTTTCGGGTTTGACATGGGATGGAAGGGATTGTTGTTGGGCATTGCAGTGGGTGTGTTTTCCGGGATGCTGCTGGCTGCGCTGATGGGGCACATCTACACTTTCCATATGGGCTACAACCTGTACAATACAGGCACCACCGGCGGTTTCGTGGCGACCGTGATCTACATGTTCCTGAAAGGATTCGGTTTGAACATTGAGCCGGCATTCTACTGGTCTACGGAATACACCGGCTTTCTGACCGTGCTGACACTGGTCATCTTGTGCCTGACGATCCTGGCCGGGGTCGTGTGGGGCGGGAGGATTGAGGGTTATAAGAAGATCATCCACAACAGCGGACGCTTGACAGCAGATTTTGTGGAAATTTCGGACCTGGGCACAACGCTGATCAACATGGGGGTGATCGGATTGATTGCCTTGGGATACATTCATTTTGTGGGCGGAGATGTGAACGGCGCCACTTTGGCGGGTATCTTCACCGTGTATGCTTTTGGCGCCCTGGGCAAGCACCCGCGCAATATTATCCCGATCATGCTGGGGGTTTATCTGATCTGCATTCCAAAGATCTGGACACACGCTGAACCAGGGCCGCTGCTGGCCGCTCTGTTCTGCACGACGCTCGCTCCCCTGGCTGGAAAATTTGGTGTTTGGGCCGGGGTTGCTGCCGGCGCGCTGCACCTGCCGATGGTGATGCACGTGGGCAGCGTGCATGGCTTCATGAATCTGTATAATAACGGCTTTGCCGGTGGATTGGCGATGCTGATCATTGTGGGATTTATCAAGGGGTTGAAACCGGGAATCTTGCAAGAGGATGAAGTATAGGGGGAATTACATTTATTATCAAAATTTCCGTAGTGGCTCAGCATGCTCCAACAAAGCATTGGATGCTGTGAGCTACTACGGGATAGGGTGTGTTGCCGCGAAGGGGTTTGTGCGTTGCGGTGTTGATGTTAGCGGGCGAACGCCATTCGCCCTTACGATGGTATTCGAACAATGTTTGTATGGGTTGGAATGAAAGCTTTAAACTAACTTCCCGTTCCTACATTTCGTCATCATCCAGGATGATGTCCAGACCATGCAGCAGGCCGATCGCTTCCGGCAGGGCGAAACGGGTGCGTTTGAGGATATTGCCAGTGGGGGAGATGAGATAGTTTTGAGCACCGCGGAAATCTGCGCCGGTGAGGTTTGTGTTCTGGAAGCGGCTGTTAGAGAGGTCTGTGCCGCAGAAGACAGCTTTCTCCAGATCGGCATCCGAGAAATCGACATCACGGGCGGTGCAGTCGCGGATTATGATTCCCTTGAGCTTTGTCCCAATGAAGGTGGCGTAGTTCAAACCGCAGGAAATGAAACTAAGCGGCGATTGAGTTGCCAGCGTGGCGGGAGCGGCTGCTGACCAGTTCACCCCTGAGAGTTGACAATGCGTGTAGGTAACGTCCCGGAAGCGGGAGCCTTTGACCTGCATCAGACTGAGATCGCAGTGGTCAAACCGGCATTCCTGGAATGTGCAGGCCACAAAAGCAGTCTCACGGAAGGAGCAGTTTTCAAAAGTGCAGTCATCAAAGGCCTTGCTGCGCACTTCCTGTTCATCCAGGTCCAGTTTTCTGAACGTTTGTGATTCAAA
>JAIOTF010000394.1 GCA_021107195.1 Anaerolineaceae bacterium
AAAGTTAGCGGAACGGCACAATATCACGGTGACTTTGATTTTCCGAATCAGCTTTATATGAAAATATTATTTGCAGGGCGACCACATGCCATTATTAGATCGATTGATACTTCTGCAGCGGAGGCTATGGATGGGGTTGTAGCGGTTTACACAGCCAAAGATGTGCCTGTGAACGAGTATGGTCAAATCTTTATGGACCAGCCTGTGTTGTGTGGGCCTGGATCAAGCAAGCCCTTTGCCGATCGCGTTCGATTTGTGGGCGACCAGGTTGCTCTGGTTGTTGCAGAAAGCGAGAAGATTGCAGAAGCGGCCAGAGAAAAGATCCTGGTTGATTATGAGGATTTGCCGATTGTGACTGATATTCACAAAGCAATGCAGCCAGAATCTGAGCTTTTGCACCCCGACAAGGAATCTAACGTGATGGTGCATTACAAGATACGCCAAGGCGACATTGACACAGCTTTTGAGAGGGCAGACGTGGTCGTTGAAAGTGAATATCGTACACCCGCACAAGAGCATGCTTTTTTACAGCCGGAGGCTGGTGTTTCTTACATTGACGACGAAGGGCGTGTAACCGTGGTCGTTGCCGGGCAATGGACTCATGAAGAGCAAGGTGAAATTGCCCACGCATTGGACATCCCGGAAGAAAGAGTGCGTGTGATCTATCCGGCAATTGGCGGGGCGTTTGGCGGCAGAGAGGATATGTCTGTTCAAATTGTGCTGGCACTCGCCTCGTGGCGCCTCCATCAGAAGGGGATCAATAGGCCGGTGAAGATCATTTGGAGCCGGGAAGAATCTATTGTTGGGCATGGCAAACGACACCCGTATCATATCAAAGCGCGTTGGGGCGCCACAAAAGAAGGAAAAATAATCGCCGCAGACGTTTCCCTTTATGCAGACGCAGGTTCGTATGCTTATACTTCATCAACCGTGCTTGGGAATGCGATTGTGTCGTGTACGGCTCCATACGAAATCCCGAATGTCAAAGCTGATGGATATGCAATATATACCAACACAATTCCTGGCGCGGCTTTTCGCGGTTTTGGCGGTCCACAGGGGGCTTTTGCTGCAGAATCCCAGATAAATAAACTTGCCGAGGTGTTGAGTATTGATCCCGTAGAACTAAGAATGCAGAATGTGATGCGAGAAGGCTCTTCTATCAACACCGGTACAGTTTTGCCTGCTGGTGTTAGTATGCCGGGGGTTGTAGAGGAGTGCGCACGAGCCAGTGGTTGGGAGAAACAGACAGAGGGCTGGGAGTTGCCCAAGATGGCTGAGCTGCCAAAGGCTGGCAAGTCATACCTGAAACGCGGAAAAGGGTTTGCGTGTGCGTTGAAAAACGTGGGATTCTCGTTTGGTTTTCCAGAAGAGTGTACCGCAACTATTGAATTGCACGGCGGCAGTGAGATTGAAAAAGCTGTATTGCATCATGCAGGAGCTGATGTTGGTCAGGGTGCGCATACCGTGCTATTACAAATGGCGGCAGAAGCTTTGAGTTTGCCGATGGAGAAAATTGAAGTGTTGTATTCGGATACAGCAACTTCAGAAAATTCCGGAAGCGCATCGGCATCACGGTTGACATTCATGGCCGGCAATTCAATTCTGGGTGCGGCTGAAGTCGCATTGGAAAAGTGGAATAATGAAGAGCGGCCGGCGATTGGGACTTATAAATACGAGCCACCCAGAACGACGCCTTTAGATCCTGATACGGGTCATTCTTTTCCAAACTTCACTTATGGCTATGTAGCTGAAGCGGTGGATTTGGAGGTGGATATGGATACAGGGCAGATACGTTTATTAAATGTGATCTGTGCGAATGATGTCGGTAAAGCCATCAATCCCCAGCAACTGGAAGGTCAAATCGAGGGGTGCATTGTTCAGGTTGCCGGGCACGCGTTGATGGAAAACTTGATTCAGAAAGACGGACAAGTGTTGACTAAAAAATTGTCCACCTACTTGATCCCGACCGTACTTGATATCCCCGACCATGTGAAATCACTGATTTTGGAATATCCTGATCCGATTGGCCCCTGGGGAGCGCGCGGCATGTCTGAGATGCCATTCTTGCCATTTGCAGCTGCGGTTACTCATGCACTGCATGACGCTACTGGCATCTGGTTCAATGAATATCCATTGACGCCAGAGAGAGTGCTTCGCGGACTCGGAAAAATCTGATCGTTCCGGGGATGCTTTTCAGCATCCCCGGTCAATTTATGAAACTTGTTGACGCTATTCGTCTGAAAAAAAACACACTGCTGGCATTTGTAGGCGGCGGGGGAAAGACGACCGCCATGTTTCAACTGGCGCGGCAATTTGAATCGCCCGTGATTGTAACAACCACGACACACCTCGCTGTTGAACAAAGCGCATTGGCTGACATTCACTTTGCGTTGGAAGAGGATGCCCCTTTTCCAGATTTAGTAAGCGCCATAATGGAAAACCATGTGATTTTGATCACAGGGCTGCCTCATCCGGATGGGCGGCTTGGTTCTGTTCCGCCTGACATTTTAATCCAATTGAAAGCGTTTGTTGATCAAAAGAAAATTCCACTGCTGATAGAAGCTGATGGCTCACGGATGTTGCCAATAAAAGCACCTGCTGAGAAAGAGCCTGTCATTCCCGGTTGGGTAAATGCTGTTGTCGTGGTTGTTGGTTTTTCATGCCTGGGTGCTCTTGCGTCTGATCAAACGATTCATCGATTTCAAAATTTTTCAAAAATCACAGACATAAAGATGGGGAATCCCATTACAACAAGTCATATTGAAAAAATGTTTCTGCATCCCGATGGGGGATTCAAGGGTATTCCTGAGACTGCTCGTCGAATTGTGCTCCTGAACCAGGTTGATGATGATGGGACAGCCAAAGAAGCCATTATATTAGCCAGAAGCCTTGTTGTTGGCGGATACGATGCGGCGCTTGTGGCTTCGCTGAAGCCATTGGAGGCGCGGGGCAGGCAAAATGTCTCCGGTGTATTGTATTGTGCTGAAAAAATCGCCGGCATCATTCTGGCCGCTGGTGGTGCGACAAGATACGGGAAACCCAAAAGCCTTCTTGTCTGGAGGGGCGAATCATTAATCCGGCATGTCGCTAAGGCTGCACTTGCCGCGGGGCTAGATCCACTGATTGTTGTGTTGGGCGCAACGGTTACAGAGATAAAAGATGTGTTAGGTGATTTGCCGGTTCAGTTTGTTGAAAACAGGGATTGGGAGACTGGACAGAGCAGTTCGCTGCGTGTAGGTGTTCGAGAAGCGCAGAAATATCAATGTGGCGGAGCAATTATCCTTCAGGCAGATCAACCTCTTGTGCCAGTTGAATTGCTTTCACGCGAGATGGAGCTCCATGCCACAGCAATTCCCTCTGTAGTGATCCCCAGGGTTGGGGATCATCCATCTTCACCGGTGTTGTTTGATAAAAGATACTTTGGCGAATTGCTCAAAATTGAAGGAGATCAAGGTGGGCGCGCATTGTTTTCGAAATTTCCAAACAAATGGCTTGTGTGGGAAACCCCTTTAGACTTGACTGATATTGACACACCGGAAGATTATCAACAGTTACTGGATATGGATAGTTGAGGCGAGGGGCAATTTATTTTCAAAACTGAACATCTACTGTGTCGAATTGCCGGTATAATTGAGTGAATTTTTATGCCCATTGAGGAAATGATGGTATCTGAAATTGTCGTTGTGCGTTTGGACCATGATGAAGTTGAAATTATAGAATTGCCGTTTGAAACAGCTAACCTTAATCAGGTTTCGCAGTGGTTGCCAGCGGGAGCTTATACTACATTTCGGACTTATGAAGGCACGAAAGTTTTATGGCTTGAAAAGCATTACCATCGTTTGGAAGAAACTGTAACGTTGGCGGGAAAGTCGATACGCCTTGACGCTCAACGCATTAGTGGGGAAGTGCGGAATCTGCTTGCTGAACATCACAGGAAAGATTCGCGGGTACGTATCACAGTTGATCTGACAATGAATATTGGCGACGTCTACATTGTGTTGGCGCCGTTAATAACGCCATCTGATGCCGATTATGAAAATGGCGTGCATGTTATTACTTGCAATATAGGTAAGAGAGATAATCCTAAAGCAAAATTAACGGACTTCATATCACGCGCTGAGGCTATCAGGAACCAACTTCCAGAAGACGTTCAAGAAGCTTTGATCGTTAATGGCGGCGGTCAAATTTTGGAAGGGCTGAGCAGCAATTTTTTTGCGATTAAGAATGGTGAGATCTGGGTTGCGGATGATGGCGCATTGTCTGGGTTGACGATGAAGATGGTGCTGGAAGAGGCGGATCGCCTGCAAGTTGCTTGTCACAAAGAAGGAATTTGCGTCAATGATTTAGATCTCATTGACGAAGCATTTATCACTAGCGCCAGCCGGTCAATTCTCCCTGTCACAAAGGTTGATCAAAAGGCGGTTGGAGACGGCAAGGTGGGCACGTTAACGAAAAGGCTACTAACAGCGTACCGACATCGGCTGCTGAAAGAAGTTGAGCTAATCTAAGTCGTCCTTGGTTTCTTCGGGGGCATCAGGTGCGGCTAACTCATTATTCTCATACGCTTGTATGACGGTTTTGGCATCTGCGACGAGGGATTCGGGGACATAGACAAATGCTTGGCCAAGCGGCCCACTCACCAGTCCCATGGCAACTCCAGCGCTTTCCTGATAGGTTTTTGCAGGGATATTGAAGGATGTCAAAAGGCTTTTGATCAATATTGCATTATTCAATCCGTTTGTTGAATAAATTGGTAAATATTTTTCAGTCATCATGTTGCTTATCCTTGGAATTATTTCTTGCCGGATCGAAGTTCTCCCCGGCGTTTCTTTTCCTTATAACTCTTTTAAGTCGATACTCAACTTCTTTGATTTTTACTTTTGAAGCGATGGCCTGATGGCTCAAAGACATAGCTTTTTTGCACCAATGCTCAGCTTCATTATAATCCCGAGCCTGGTGTTCATAGTATTTTGCCAATTCAATGCAAGCTTCTGGGCGCGATATGGCTGCTTTCTTCCAAAAAGATAGCGCTCTTGACCAATCCCCCGCTCTTCGGGAAATCATTCCAAGGCGATGATATGCCTGACTCGAGAAATCCAAATCCTTTTCAAGAGAGGTAGTGCGTTCAAATGCTTCTTTGGCATTGGAAATATCGCCTTTGCTTTCAAACAGCTCGGCAAGCGCATACATTTCTGAAGCTGAATTACCATCAAGCAGCGTGACCTTTTCAATGGCACAAAGCAACGCTGCCAGAGACAGGATGTCAATTTGGTTATGATAGAACATGCCTTTCATTGGCGAAGCATCCCCCGTTTTGAGATAGTCAATATAGAGTTTGGGTGCCATCCAGCCTGGAAGTTCATCCTCGCCGCGTGGAAAGTGAAGGATATGGGCCTCAAGCTCACCCAGGGTACGGCTGGGCAAGCGGTATCGCCAAATACGTCTCGCAAGGTGCAGCAGATCAATATGAGCCATGCTTTTGAATGGAGAGGTGGCTGAATGAAGAATGTACCGGTTTCTGAGCAATGGAACATCAAAGGATTTTCCATTGAAAGATACCAGAGTTGAAAAACGCGCTAATTCGTCTGTCAACGAGGCAAGGAAGCCGTATTCATTGGCTGGTTCAGGCAGAAAGAGCTGTTTGACATGGAAGGCATTGCTCTGATCGAACCAGCCCAGTCCCAACATAAACGCAAAAGTGCCGGCCCCACCTGACAAGCCAGTTGTTTCAGCATCAATAAAAATCAAGTCCTGCAACCTAAAATCGACATCCAAAAGGTGTTTGACTTTCTTGAATGTGTGCAGCCATAAATTAAAATTGCCATGCTGATACTTCGAATCAAATACTTCAACAGTTTCAAAAACCTGGTCTGAATACGTGTAATCCCCACTCACTACTTGAGATAAACTTACAGCAATACTCTTTTGTTTAGGCTTTGTATTCAAAGATGATGCGCCAAGCTGAACACCGAGTGCCTTTAACTTATCTGACAATTGTGTCATAGCCAAGTTCCCAGAAAAGCACGTATTAATGCTAATGTTTCAATCTTGCCGCCCGAACCTTGTTCGCCAGCTGGCCCTATACAGGAAGGACATCCATCTTGACATCGACAGGTGGCGACCAAATCATAGGCGCTTTCGAGCAATGAGTGGTGGATATCATAAATTGTTTCTGATAAGCCAATGCCATCCGGGATTTGATCATAAAGGATTATGGCAGGACTCCCTGATGCAAGCGGCGATTCGGGATCTGTATGCAATCCCAAGTCATTAATGTCGCACATTAAATACAATGGGGCGAGGTGATGAAGAACGTATCCCAATCCCGAAAGACCGCTTCTCATCCGCACTTTAATCTCAGTTCGGTGATGACATGCAGGGCACAATGTTATCAAGTTATCTAATTGATTGGCGAGCTGAGGGTTCGTAAAATTCCGGAAGGGGACAATGTGATGGACATCATGATGAGGCCGTGCCTTTTCTTTGCATCCACAAACCTGGCAAGTGAATTGATCCCGGGAACGAACTAATTTGCGGATTCTGGACCAGTTTGAACCATAGTCGTTCTGTGTATTCTTCCACGCACCATCATCTTGTAATTTTTGAAAACTTTCCGCATCCAAGGAAAGCCAATAAGCAATTGTTTGGAGTTCTTGTTTGGGCATTTCTAGAGAAATTTTTTCAAGGATATCGTGCGTTGACCAACTAATCTTTTTATATCCGATTACTTGTGATGTAACTAAAATCTCACCTTGATATTTCCGCCCGCCTGCAATGGGAGCAGTTTGTTTTTGCTCAATTTCAGTAATGGTCACTTCAGATTGCGGGATGGTGAAATAGTCTATAGCGACAGGTGATACCTGCGCTTCATTGATATCGATCATCAGATCATTTACCAGATAGGATTGCCCTTCATGAATATAGATGGCCCCTGGATGCGCCAGCCTATAGGCACTATGCTCATCAATTTCGCCGATCAGTGAATTATGCGAACCTGAATCTGATCTTAATTGAATGGTTTTTGAAGAAGCACTACGTAAAGAGATGTTTGACGCGGGGTATTGATCTGTTACCCAGAATATTTTTTTGCCTGATGTATACGCAAGATTTGAAGCTGTGAGCAATTCCAGAATTTCATGGATCAATTCTATTGGCACAGTGCCATAATTTTCGTTTTCTCCAAATGGCAGTTCAAAAACGCTGCATTTCAAATGATTGAGCAGGATTAATAAATTATTTGGATTGATCAGCGCCCGCTCAGGCGAGCTTTCTGTAAGAAATTCGGGGTGAGCGACAAGAAATTGGTCCAATGGTGATGACGCAGCAACAAGGACTGCTGCAGAGACACCTGAACGACGACCAGCTCTGCCAGATTGCTGGGTCGTCGAGGCAATTGAACCAGGATAACCCGCCATAATAACCGCATCGGCCGAACCTATATCTATACCAAGCTCAAGCGCATTGGTTGATACCACGATTTGAGCATTCCCTTCGCGTAGATCCTTTTCAATTTCCCTGCGCTCAGTTTTCAGGTACCCGCTTCTGTATCCCCTGATCTTTCGCTCCGATTTTTGATATTTTTCCCGCAGCTCTTTAACGATGAGTTCCACCTGGAGCCGCGACCTGGCAAACAGAATGGTTTGCACTTCGCAAGCGGTTAGATCTTTTACAAGATGAATAGACTCTTCCCGAACACCTGCTCGGATACCCAATAGTTCATGGACGATTGGAGGATTATAGATCATGAAATGGTGGGTGCCAGTGGGAGCGCCGTCCTCATCAATCACGGTAACTTGTTTTTCAATAAGGTTATTTGCCATGTCCTTCGAGTTTGCAATTGTAGCGGAAGTTAAAATAAATTGAGGACTGGATCCATAAAAGTGAGAAATTCGTTGCAATCTGCGAATCACGTTAGCCACGTGAGAACCAAATACACCTCTGTAGATATGCATCTCGTCCAGAATAACATAGCGCAGGCTCCTGAAGAACGACGCCCACAGTGTATGGTGGGGAAGAATTGAAAGATGGAGCATATCCGGATTGGTCAAAATCAAACGCGCCGATGTCCGAATTTGTGTTCTTTGCGATGCAGGCGTGTCGCCGTCATAGATACCGCTGAAAAGGCCTTTTTCCTGATTGGAATTGTTATTCCAGAAGGTAAAGAAATCATCGATGTTCTTCTTTTGATCTTGTGCTAACGCTTTGGTAGGAAAGAGATAAAGGGCAGTGGCTGCAGGGCTATTTAAAGCCGTATGAAATACCGGAAGGTTATAGCATAATGTTTTTCCGCTGGCAGTACCGGTAACAATGACAACATTTTTTCCTTTGCGTAGTTCTTGCCAGCTTTTAAGTTGGTGTGTGTAGAGTGCAGTAATGCCTTTGCTGTCAAGGTATTCTTTCAGCACAACGTGCAAATCTTCTGGCACAGGAGTGACACATGCAGGACGGGCAGGCTGTGTTGAGCGGTAAGTGAAATTACGTGCGATGGGTGAATCGGAATGCCACATTTTTAGCAACTGATCCATCTTTGGGGAAAAATATTTAGTCATGTCGCATTTTCCGGGTTATACTTTTCTCATCGATACCGAATGGAGTAAAGATAATGCAATTCCTTTCATTGGCTGCCACCATTATACTTGGCCTGGTCTTAGGTTTCCTGACAAATTATTTTGCAGACACACTTCCAGCAACCGGGAGGCTTGGAAAACCAGTATGTGGCCATTGCCATGAAAATTTGGCGGTCAGGGATTATTTGTTGCTCAAGCCTTGCGGGACTTGTGGGAAACTGCGTCCAGTTCGATTCTGGATCGTTTTTACGGTTTATGCGGTTGCGGCAGTTCTGTTCTGGACAAATCCACCACAGAGAGTTGGCGTCTGGGGAGGATTGATTCTTATTGCTTATTTTGGCACCGTGTTTGTCATTGATTTAGAACACAAATTGATCTTGCGCTCTACGAGCGCTGCCGGCATGTTGATCTGCGGTTTCCTGGGCTGGAAAATGCACGGAGCAAAGGAAACTTTCCTTGGTGCTCTGGGTGGATTTTGCATCATGTTAGTTTTGTATTATCTTGGTATGCTTTTTACCAGGTTCCTGTCCCGAAAGCGAGACGAGCCAATCGATGAAGTTGCTTTGGGCTTTGGTGATGTGATTTTGAGTTTCATCCTGGGGCTTCTATTAGGCTGGCCTGGAATAACCGCCGGTTTAGTTTTTGCTGTGTTAGCTGGGGGACTCGGCAGTGGTATTTACATCTTGGTCAACAAACTAACCAAAGAATACAAATCCTTCACCGCAATTCCGTATGCACCGTTCCTTCTTCTGGGAGCAACAATCTTGATCTTTGTTCTCCCTGTAACGCCTTGACCCTGTGGGTTTAATAAGGTATCTCAAACTTCTGAATCAACTTTTTGGTTTTACCTTGGTATGCACTACAGGCTTTTCGAAAAAGTCAGAGAATTGCTTTGCATTTTTTTTGAAATCTTCAAGCAATTGTTGAGCGTATTCTTCATAGGTGTGAGAATCTGGCCAGGACAAACGGGGGTTAAGCAATTCATTAGGCACACCTGGGCATTTTGTTGGCAAATGCAAGCCGAAATAGGGTTCTTGAGTATATGGCACACCTTGAAGATGATCATTCAGAGCGGCATCAATAATTGCACGGGTGTAGGGAAGATCGTACCGCTTTCCTACACCATAAGGACCACCACGCCAGCCTGTATTAATCAGCCAAACGTTCGTTTTGCATTCCTCGATTTTCTCTCCAAGCAGCCTTGCGTATAACCTTGGGTTAAGCGGGAAAAACGGTGCGCCAAATCCAATGGAGAAGGTTGCCTGGGGTTCTTTCCCTAAACCTGTTTCTGTTCCCGCAAGCTTGGATGTATAACCCAGAAGAAAATAATACATGGCCTGTTCTTTCGAAAGTTTTGCGACAGGCGGAAGCACACCAAATGCATCTGCTGAAAGAAAAAAGATATTCTGTGGTGAAGCACCTTTGCCATCCGGCACATGACCAGCAATAAATTTCAAAGGGTAAGCGGCGCGAATATTCTCGGTTAGACTGGCGTCATTAAAATCGGGGACCCTGGTTTGAGGGTTGATGACCACATTTTCAAGAACAGACCCAAACTGCTGGGATGCTTGCCAAATTATGGGTTCCCAGTCACGATTCAGCCGAATGGTTTTTGCATAACAACCACCCTCAAAATTGAAAACGCCGTATTTCGTCCAACCGTGCTCATCATCGCCAATAAGATGTCGATTGGGGTCGCTGGACAAAGTGGTTTTTCCTGTGCCAGACAAGCCAAAAAAGAGAGCTACATCACCATGTTTCCCAATATTGGCAGAACAGTGCATGGGTAATACGCCGCGCAGGGGTAGAAAGTAATTCATTATGGAGAAGATTGATTTCTTGACTTCGCCACCATAACCCGTCCCTCCTATCACAGCGAGCTTGTCTGACAAATCAATCGCGATGAAAGTCCCTGAATTTGTACCGTCTTGTTCAGGATCAGCGAATAGGCCCGGCGTCTGGATCAAAGTAAATTCAGGTTTGAATTCGGAGGCAGACCGCTTGGGAATTTCGCGGAACAGATTTCGGGCCAGCAATCCTATCCAGGCTTTTTCGGTAATAATGCGGATTTTCAATTCGTAGGAGGAATCAGCGCCAGCAATTACATCCTGAACAAAAACATCGCGGCCCTGAAAATAGGCCGCAACCTTACGATGCAATTTATCAAAATGTGTTTGCGAAATACCGAGGTTAGTTTCACCCCAATCAATGAGATTGTTTTCAGGACCATGCTTCACAAAGAATTTGTCTTTTGGAGAGCGACCCTTATGTTTCCCGGTTTGAACTGATAATGCTCCTTGAGCAGTCAGAACGCCTTCTTTTCGACAAACAGCCTGTTCAATTAACTGTGCTTCGGATAAATTCCAAAAAACAGATCCAACCCCGTCAATGCCCAGAGACTTAAGATCAGGGCTACTTGTACATCCAGTGTTTTGCATGAAATCTCCTCTCAAGGAAATGCTGGCAGCCAATGGGAAAACCAATGTGAGATGATATCTTCTGCAAGTTTCCCACGAAGTGAGGTTGACGAGTCCTGGATTTCATAGGGCAAATAATAGCCGCGGGATATCAAACCGCTGATCCAGGCACGGTTGTCCACCATTGCGCATATCTCGTCGTACATCTTTGCTTGTGCGTGTTCATCTATTGCAAGTTCAGGAATGGCATATGAAGGTGATTCAGCACCGTCAAAGACCAAACAGGTTTCACCTAATTGGATACACCCTTTTTCAGCATTTTGAATAGAGGGATAGCGGACTCCCAGGATTATTTGCTGCCCATTCTTGTCCGCCAAAGGGAAGAGTACCGTGTCGAGAAATTTTTCTGTTTGTTGCTGTGAAGATTGAAGGTCCATGAGAACGTATATGGCATCGAAGTAATCCAACCAGCTTGGATCTAATGCGTTGATCTCTGCGCTGTCCACAACCCACACCAATTCCCCGGAATAAGTCTTGCGGATATCTGTAACCAAATCTTGCCAATAGTCTGAAGTTGAATCAGGTAGGGATGAGATGCTTCCCTTTAGGAACGCAGGAGATATTTGCGGTCCACCAATATAAAGCGCTTCTACGCCCTGGTTCTCTGCAATTTGTGCATGGTGATTGATGAAGGCGCTGTAGCGGTTGAACCAAGTCAACCACCAATCGAAGTCAGGGTTATCTGCGGATTGCCACCAGCTAGCGGTATTTGGCTGCATATCAATTGAGGGGAAGATGGCAACGTGCAAACCTGCTGCTTGAGTGTGGACAATTTCAGACGAAAGCTCTCTGGCAGAGATGGAATATCCCGGGACATGTTGAAAAAATGGTGTCTTGGGTTCAACTGAGACCCATGTGGGTGAAAGCATAACCCAATGAGCAGAGGTTGATCCGCGGATTTTGTTTATCTGCTCTTCAAAAACAGATTGCAAGGAAGGATGGTAATACGGCAGGAGTTCCACGCCAGTAACAAACGCTTTATCTCGCGAGTGAACTGAAATCCTGGAGGTTTCCGTCTTGTCAGGTTGGATGCTTTGTGCTGTGATTGAGTGTTTGATCAAGCGTTGGCTGCCATCAGTTGCAAATTGCATGATTTCTTCGCCACCGGATGCATTAAGCATGATGGGTTGAATACACTGTGCATCCCAACATAGCTGGTAGCCGATAGACGAAAAGAGATTGAGAGGACTGTACAATTCATACACCCAACCTGTTTCATCATCAGTCACCCACATTGGAAGAGGCTCCATCCATGTGAGGGGATTAAGTTGCAGGTAGATTTGTGGTTTTGAGGCATTTCCTGTTTGAATTTGGGCTTCTATTCGTATAGGTGTACGATCACCTGCGTTCCAACTGGAGATCGTATCCTTGACCGTTACGGGGTCATCTGGCACGATCATCTGACGTGAGAGATATCGTCCATCAGCCCGTCGCTCCGCATTCCAGAAGCCATCGCCCATCGTATATTTGTATCGCAAATCCAGCCCGACAGGTAAATCCAGGGTTAAGGAGTAATTGCCATCATCTCTGGGTTTGAGCACAGGTGCGTTGATAGCAATGACACTCAATCCACTTGGTAATTCAGCAAACACATTGCCCAACTCTGCGGTGCTCCCAACCAATCTTATGGGGGCGACAGGGTTATGCTCAGATGGCGGAGTGACTAAAAACGTTACTGGAACTGTTTGACGAGCACTTAAGAAGATTTCTACTGGTGTAGAAGATCGGGGGGCAATGATCGCCTCCTGTTGAAATGGGGCGTAGCGTCCATCCATGCTGTAAATTGTGAGTAAATATTTACCAGGCAGCAAGTTTTCCAACAGAAATACACCGGTAGCCGATGTTACCGCTATAACGCCGCCAACATTGACAATCAAATCAGATATGCCACTACCAGATTGTGTATCGACCAGTTTGCCTTCAAGCCTGCCTAGAGACAGATTCAACGCCGTTTCTGTCCAGGAAGAAACTGTGTCTCTGGTAATCATAAACCCATTTTTCTGAGTGACAAGAGTGCGGTATTGTATCGGCCTTCCTTGGGTATCGTGCTCTACAGTGGTAGGAAAACTCCCCATTGCATAGCGATATTTCACTAATGAGTTTTCAGGAAAAGCCACTTCAACCGAATATACATTTTCTGATACTGCTTGCATCTGATATCGAACTTGATTCAGGTTTAGTCCTGTCATTTCATCGACGACATCGAGGTAGATTTCAGCATTCCGTGAAGTATTTGGAGGAATAGTGACGAAGAAAGTGATCATATATTGATCGATTAAAAAACCATCTTCAGGCTGTATAGCAGAAGATGGCTGGTATATACAACTGGTGAGGGTTGCAAGGATTATAAAACATAAAAGACAACTGCGTTGGGCAATGCTTTTGGTTTTGAAAACGCCAGTTGTTGACATTCAGCTCTCTTTTTGCAGAAAGATCACTGCAACTTCCGCGAGCCCGCTTGGAGGCTGTTACAACTTCTCGAAATAGGTGACAACTTCCGATTTGTGCTCGGCCAGGCTCCCTAAAACACCATTCACGAATCGGGGAGAGCTGTCTGAACCAAATATTTTTGCTAATTCAACAGCTTCATTGATGGCAACCTTTACGGGGGTGCATTTTTTGACCGCAAATTCCCACAACGCAATACGAAGAATATTGCGATCAATGATAGCAACCTGGTCAACAGGCCACTCCGGTGCATACTGGGCGATAAACTTGTCTAATGCTGCTTCAATGGGATTAACACCAAAGACGATTTCTCTGGCAAACTCAATAAGCTTTGCATCAAATGTTTCGTCAGATATGCGGGTTTCAAAAACGATCGCTGGCTTATGTGCCTTCGCCACGTCTAATTCAAATAGTACTTGCAAAGCAACGCTGCGGGCTTTGGTTCTAGCTTTCATCAACTGAGCGCAGGTTCAGTTTCGTAGTTAATATCTTCAACATGAATATTGATTTCCTTGACTTGCATGTCAACCATTTCAGAAATGGCGCGAGTGACGCGTTTCTGGATTTCACGGCTTACATTGCGCACATTGACATCGCGATCAAAATTGAGGTAGAGATCAGCAGACACTGTTTTTTCATCCACGGTAATGCAAACGCCATCTTCCGCGCGGTTTTTAAAAATCAAGTTAACACCGACGGGTATTTTTGCCAGACCATTGACGCCCGGCACACCCAATGCAGTCAAACGCACAATGGTCACCAACACATCGGGGGAGATTGTGGTTTTTCCAGGTGGACGTGAGGATTCGCTCATTTTTTCTCCATATCTTTCTTTTGTACCGATTTTGGTTATTATAACCCGAAACAGAGAGGCGTTCCAATGAATATTTTCGGCCCGCTCTCTATACTATCAGAGGAACAGTTGCAACTGCATGAGGCAAAATAGCTATGCGAGGGTGATCAGGACAATTGGCAAGTGCAAGCTTCAACGCCGCGTTGACATTTGAAGACGGTGTAAGCAGTAGATTCTTTACCACGCTTTGTGAAATTTCAGAGACCAGCATTGTATTTACCCGCCGGCCAATACGCGCAAAAAGAAAAGCCTTGTGAGGACCTATTTGAAACTCACTTTGTTTGAATTTTTTGATCACCTCATCAATTGAGTGTACGTCTTGCATGAATTCTTCAAATCCTTGACTACCAATGCCTTCGACACATTGTGCTACCAGAATAATAGTTCCGCCATCTCTGGTAATCAAAGAGGCATTTGTTTGAGCCTTTTGTGCCTGATACAAGTTGATGTCTTTGGGATAGCCACCGCATGAGGCAATTACGACATCGAATTTATCGGTCACTGGAACCTGGCAGATTTTTCGTGAAAGGGGTATTCCTGCCGCCATAACCGCTAATGGTTCACCGGCGACTGCATGCACGAGATTTTTGTCTTTGTCGAGGATAGCATTGACAGCGTAATGTACACCCATCATTTTGCCTATCTCTTCAACGTCCTGGCGCATGGGGTTGTTCTCATAGCATCCCAAACGGGCATTGGGATGAGTAATGAAGGCGTGGTTGTGGCAAATGGTTTCTCGCCCGCTCAAGCCAATAGCTGCGCTTTTTACACCTCCGGAGAATCCCATAAAATGATGCGGTTCAATATTTCCAACCACTATCCGAATATCCGCCTCCATAAAAACCCTGTTTGCCCAAACAGGTGTCCCAAATGATGTGGTTCCCAAATATTTAAGCTCATTTTTGCAATCACAATCATGCGCAATGACAGTATGATTACTACTTAGTTCTTTTGGTAGAACTTCCGGATACTCTGTTGAGGGCATTGGTTTGTGCGTTCCCGAAGCAATAATGAATATGATTTGAGCGTTTGAAACACCCATATTGTTTAATCGGCGAACCAAGGGGTATAACAGTTCAAAATGCGGGACTGGCCGTGTCTTGTCATTGATTGCAATAGCAACTTTTCGTGGGGCAGGGAAATCAAAGAGTCTCACCCCATCACACGGATGATCCAGGGCTTCCCCTACCGTCTGTAGAGGATCGGGGGAGGCGGAATGGTCAATTGGTGCTATAAACTCATAATGTGGCCCTTCCGGGAGTTTCAGGAGCAATTCTTTTTTCCCATAGGGCAGAGAAATATTCTTCATGGATGTATTGAGCGCTCTCCTTTGCACGCTATTGATCGGCATGTATAATTATAGCGGTTTAGAGAGCATATCCTCCAATTTCATGTATGAAAGGGACAAACCGTGATCGACGAACTCAACTACTCACTTCCGTCAAACCTTAATGACGCATATTCCCAATTGCAAGAAATCCATCGAAAGCCGCTTGCTGGCGCTACAGATATCATACCAAGGTTGAGGCGTACGAAATTACCGATTGATACATTGGTCGATATCAGCCGTATAAGAGAAATTAATTTTATCCGTGAGCACGAAACTGAAATTGAAATTGGGGCACTCACTACCCATTCTGAGATCACTGATTCTGCACTCTTGCAAAGCACGGCAATCTCACTGCTTGAGGCATCAGCCAGCATCGGTTGTCAACAAACCCGCAATCGCGGCACTCTCGGCGGAAACATTGCCAATGCATCCCCCGCAGCGGATACGCTCCCGCCTTTGCTTACTTTTGATGCGGTTGTACATCTTGGCTCGCTCGATGGCACCAGGGAAATGCCATTAAGCAAATTTTTACTTGGGCCAGGGAAGACGGGCTTGGCTGTAGGTGAATTGATCGAATTTATTTCTTTCAAAAAATTGAATAGGTATGGTTTGGCATATGTGAAATCGGGAAAAAGAAACGGCATGTCAATCGCGGTAGCAAGTGCAGCGGTAGCAATTGCTCTTGATGACAATGGCCGCATCGAAGATATTCGATTAGCGCTTGGCTCGGTTGCATCAACCGCGTTGCGCTGCCCTCGTGCTGAGAAGATTTTGATTGGAAAGCCTCTGACAAAGACGCATTTCAAGAAAGCAGGAGAAATTGTATATGAAGACATTTCACCTATTGATGATGTGCGCGCCAGCGCAAGCTACCGCCGCTCAGTTGCAGCGGCTTTAGTGATGCAAGTGTTATCTATCGCAGAAGGCAGGTTGAATTGATGCAAACAATTTCAATTACGATTATAGTCAATGGTAAAGCAATTTCCTTGCGCTGTGCGGCAAACCAGACTTTGCTGGATGTACTACGGGATGAGCTTGGTTTAACGGGTGCAAAAGATGGCTGCGGTGGTGAAGGCGAATGTGGTGCATGCACAGTGATCATGAATGGAAAAGCGGTTAATTCCTGTATGGTGTTTGCCGGTCAAGCTGATGGCGCTAACATTGAGACCATTGAAGGTCTTGCCCGGGGAGAAGAACTTCATCCTTTGCAAAAAGCTTTTATTGATGCCGGCGCAATTCAATGCGGGTTTTGTACACCTGGGGCAATCATGTCAGCAAAAGCGCTGCTAGATCAAAATACAAGCCCAACTGAAGAGGAGATCAAAGAAGCGCTTTCGGGTAACTTGTGTCGCTGCACCGGATACAAGAAAATGATTGAAGCTATAAAAATCGCTGCTCGTGGAGGTTCCGCCAATGACCGGTAATTTTGGGCAACGCATAATTCGCAAGGATGCATTCGATAAGGCAACGGGAAAAGCAAAATACGTTGCGGATATCAAAGCAGAAGACATGCTCTATGGTGTATTGGTTCGCTCGATACAGCATGCAGCAAAGATTTTGAAAATCGATACCGCTGCTGCCAGGGAAGTTAACGGTGTTGAAGCAGTGCTGACTTCAGCTGACATTTCAGGTGAGATTACGCACGGAGCGCTTATCCAGGATCAACCTGCATTGGCACACCAGGTCGTAAGGCATATTGGTGAACCAGTGGCTTTGGTGATTGCCAAAACAAAGATGGCCGCACAGAAAGGAAAAGAGCGGGTCAAGATTGCGTATGAACCCACAGAAGCAGTCTTTGATCCTGTTGAAGCGCTAAAGCCAGAGGCTCCAAAAGTACAGCCTTCCGGGAATTTAATCACAGAATACCATATCTGTGATGGCGATTTGGAGGCCGGTTTTTCTCAAGCAGACATTGTTCTTGAGGACGAATTCAGTGTACAGCGAATCTCGCCGGGTTATTTAGAGCCCGAGGGTGCTCTGGCTGAATATTCTCAGGATGGAACTCTGACAGTTTGGGTAAGCTCTCAAGAACCTTTTGAAGACCGAGATACCATTGCTCGTGTTTTAGGAATTGATACAGGCAAGGTGCGCGTAAAAAGCGCGGTCATCGGTGGCGCTTTTGGCGGGAAAGAGGATCCGGAGTTGCAGACTTTAGCCGCCCTGGGAGCATGGAAAACCAAGTCGACAGTACAGATGGTCAATTCGCGGTTTGAATCGTTTGTTGGCCATCCTAAGCGCCATCCAGCACGGTTTTTCTATAAGATTGGCGTGGACAGCAAGACTGGGAAAATCACTGCGTTGCATGCAATGGCATATATGGACACGGGTGCATATGCATCCTATGGGCCGGCGGTTGCCGGCATTTTAACTGAGACACTTGCAGGGGTATATCACATTCCAAATGTAAAAGTCGATACCTATGTAGTTTTAACGAACAGCCCGTTGTCAGGTGCCATGCGCGGGTTTGGTGCACCTCAGTCCCATTTTGCGATTGAAAGCCTGATCGATATTGTTGCCAACAAAATTGGCATGGATCCTATTGAACTACGGGAAATCAATATTCTGAAGCCTGGCGACAAGCTTTTCACGAAGGTTCCGCTGGATGTGACAGCTTCTGCTTTACCAATATGTATTGAGAAAGCCAGAGAAGCCAGAGAACAAATGAAGCAGCTTATAGCCGCTCCAGGAAAAGTTACAGGAACAGGCGTGGCGCTGGCAATGCAAACCATGGGATTGGGCGCGAAGGTGCAGGACACATCAACGCATCGCCTGGAATGGCTTCCAAACGGAAATGTGAGGCTTTACCTTGGCGCACCTGATCTAGGGCAGGGCTTAGCAGTGGCTGCTGAACAGATGGCGGCTGAAGCGCTCCAAATCCCGTACGACAGAATCGAAACAATTTGCGTTGACACTGGCCTTACACCAAACGGTGGTGTTACCTGCGCTTCCAGGATGACTTATATGTCCGGCAATGCAATCATTCGTGCTGCTGATGCATTACAGGCAGAACTATTGGGCGAAGCAGCCCGCTTGTTAAACGTTGATGTTAACCAATTGACATATCATAAAGGCGAGATTCTAAAAGGGGGCGGTGCGCATATCCCTGCCAGCGAGATCACCAGCCGCCTGGCGGAAGAGGGACGCACGATCCAAAAAGAAGGTTCTTTCAGTTTTCCATACCCGAAAGAAAAGACCCCCGATCATTTGCCCATTGGTATGCCTCATGTTATGTTCGTTTTCGCAGCCAATATTGCCCGCGTTGAGGTTGATCTGGCGTTGGGCAGCGTGAAAGTTACCCATTTGGTTACAGTCAACGATGTTGGCAAAGTGATCAACAGGCTCGGTGTAGAAGGGCAAATCGAAGGTGGTGCTGCAACTGGGTTAGGGTATGCGCTCTTCGAAGATGTGGCTTTGAAAAAAAACGGCCAATGGGTAGACGGTTTCACTGAATACTTAATCGCAACAACCAAAGATATGCCTGAGCTTGAAAGCATTGTTCTGGAGATCCCTGAGGCGAGTGGACCTTATGGTGCAAAAGGGGTAGGTGAAATCGTCCTGGTTCCCACAGCGCCGGCAATTGCAAATGCTGTGTTTGATGCAACCGGCGTTCGAGTTAAGCAGCTTCCCATTTCCGCCGAAGTGCTTTTGGAGGGGATGAAGAAACGACAAACGCAATAAATATTCGCGTAGATCAATTGCGAACTTAAGCCTCAAGGTTCGCAATTGTTGTTTTAAGGCATCGAGTATAATAAACCTATATGCAAAAACAACAAGAAAGATCACAACAGATCAGAAAAGGTATTATTGTCCGCATCGTAGGGGTTGTTGTTGATGTTCTTTTTCCGTCGGGCGAATTACCTGGAATCAACACCGCATTATGGATTGAAACTGAAGAGGAAAAACCACTTGTCCTTGAGGTTCAGGAACATATGGACACTCGCCGCGTGCGGACGATTTCAATGAGTTCTACCGCAGGCTTGAAAAGAGGTTTGCCTGTTATCGACACAGGAAAACCCATTCAGGTTCCTGTTGGAACGAAAGTATTGGGGCGTCTATTCAATGTTTTAGGCGAGCCGCTGGACAATGGTCCCGAGATTGACAATGCTCCTGTCCTGCCTATTCATGCCGACTCGCCGCCTTTGAAGGCACAGCGAGTAGTTAAAAAGCCTTTTCTCACCGGTATCAAAGCGATCGATTTATTAACCCCGTATCCGAGTGGTGGAAAAATCGGGTTGTTTGGCGGCGCCGGGGTTGGAAAAACCGTGCTGATGATTGAATTGATGCAATCCACAATTAAGAGACATTCCGGGATTGCATTATTTGCCGGGGTTGGCGAAAGAACGCGAGAGGGCAATGATCTGTGGCTGGACATGCAAGAGAGCGGTGTTCTTGATAGCACTGTGCTCGTGTTTGGGCAAATGAACGAGCCGCCAGGCGCCAGACTTCGTGTTGCTCTTTCTGCGATGACAATGGCAGAGTATTTTCGAGATCATGAGAAAAAAGAAGTTCTCCTTTTCCTGGATAACATCTTCCGTTATATCCAGGCCGGATCTGAAGTTTCTGCGCTTCTTGGCAGGTTGCCCAGCGCAGTTGGTTATCAACCGACGCTGGAAAGCGAAATGGGGGAGCTGCAGGAGCGAATCACAACCACTGCAAATGGCAGCATCACCTCCGTACAAGCGGTTTATATCCCTGCTGACGATCTCACCGACCCGGCAGTAGTGGCGACATTCGCACACCTGGATGCTGCAACTGTGCTATCGCGTCGCCAAGCTGGTATGGGGATTTATCCGGCCATTGATCCTTTGCAATCGAACAGCAGCTTGTTAACACCAAGCGCTGTCGGACAGGAACATTTCCAAATTGCTACAGAGGTACGCACACTCTTAGCTCGCTACGAAGAACTTCAAGATGTAATTGCAATTCTTGGTATGGAAGAACTGAGTGAAGATGATTATCTGGCCGTGATCAGGGCGCGACGTATACAAAAATTTTTATCACAGCCATTTTTTGTATCCGAATCCTTCACGGGCATTCCTGGGAGATATGTACCGCTCGAGGAGACTTTGAGAGGCTTTAGGGGAATCGTTGACGGTTTGTATGATGACATTCCTGAACAGGCTTTTTACATGGCAGGTACCATTGATGATGTCCTGGAACAAGCCAGGGAATTGGAAAATTAAAGTTAATGGATGCGCAAGATGTAAAAACGCTGACACTTTTAATAAAATCACCCGCAGGTATACTTCACGAACAAGCAGGCTTACGCTCCTTGCAAGTGGAATTATCTGATGGCAAGATAGGCATTCATGCTGGACACGCCCCATTGATCGCCGAAGTTGCGGATGGTGTAGTGGCGCTGGATGACGGGCAATCAATCAAAGATTTGCCAATTCATGCCGGAATCGTGGTTGTACAAGATGATCTGGTGAAGATTTATACACATTCACATGGAACTCAGCATGAATTCGATGTCAGCGCCTCGAATTCTGTACACGAAGACCGCGAAGAGAGTTTTGATCAGCTTTATGATGCGATTATTTCCACGCTGACCCAGGGTGCTGAAAAAGATAACATTACTGATGCCGCCTGAAAGAGAAAAGAAACCGGAATGGCTGGCAAGCTTATGGAGGGAATCCTTGCGAGCAATGTCGTTGGGGTGGGACCTGGCAATTCCAATTTTCGGCGGGGCACTGCTCGGTAATTTCATGGATAAATTCCTGGGCACAAGTTATATATTCACAATTGGGCTTATCCTCTTAGGGATTATTATCAGTTACTACAATTTAGGAAAATTTATCGCTCGCATGAGAAAGCTCGATCAAAAATATTTGCATGAAAAAAGAAACGATGAAGTTGAAAGTGTAGAGAAAGAATAATGGAGATTACCTGGTTCGTCATTGGAATCACGTTTGCTTGTGTTTATATGTGGCTGCAATGGTTACAGATTCAAAAATATGTCCCAGGTGTATCCGCACCTAAGTTGAGACTAATATTAAATTTTTGCCTTCGTATTGCATTGTTTGCTGGCATTGCCATCCTTGCACTTCATGAAGATGCAACCTATGGGTTGCTACTATTCTTGGGTTTTTGGGTAGCACGTTCAATTTTATTGATTGCTATCGGTTTTGTGAAAGAAAAAAAATCTTCTAGGAGCAATTCATGACACAAATATTCCCGGAGGTTGTGTTTACACTTTTCGGAATTCCCATTCGCGATACAGTTGTTTCTACGTGGATCATGATGGCGATTATCGTTGCTTGCGCCGTAGTCATCGATAAACGCCAACCGGTTTTGTTG
>JAIOTF010000078.1 GCA_021107195.1 Anaerolineaceae bacterium
AGGAAGGGAGGACCAGTTTGGCTGGAACGGTGGGGGGTGGGAAAGGATTCACCGCA
Organism: Anaerolineaceae bacterium; assembly: GCA_021107195.1. Classification (GTDB taxonomy): domain Bacteria; phylum Chloroflexota; class Anaerolineae; order Anaerolineales; family Anaerolineaceae; genus SMBSF63. The sequence goes on from JAIOTF010000078.1 coordinate 57, forward strand.
GCGTAGGGATTATTGTAGACTTGTAGAATCAATCCCCCAATCACCAACAGCAACAGCAACAACAAGATTGAGAGGATGTCCCAGATTTTGATTTTCATGGAAGCTTCCTAACGCGTTAAAAGGGATTCCCGCAGATGCACACCCGGCAGGATCTCTGCTGAAGCAATTCTCCCCGGGCTATTTGAAGCAGAATCCTGAAATAAGCTTTGATGTTAGTATAGCGGAGTTTGTTGACCTGTCAAGTATCAAATGCGTATAGGTAGCTTAGAAACACTTAACAAATCCCTGTGCGGATAGCCGAAATGGCTCAAAAAGAGGATTTTAACGGATTTTCTTTTGAAGACAAGGTGGAAAGTAAGACGGAAACGCTTTTTGAGTGCACCGCAAACAGCTTTTCTTCTAAAGGCGATAGATTTTTTAAGAAGGGGTGAAAGGGTATGTAAAACATCAACACATTTTCCGCTGCTTATTGAGACCGCATTGCATTGGATGGTATACTTTGGGCGATTGGATTAGTGTTTTGTGATTGATTGCTATGTGTAATCAGTGCGCCTGGAGAGGTTTAAATGAAGTATTGTAAACGCTGTGTCATGCCTGATACCCGTCCCGGGATCAAATTCAATGAAGAGGGTATCTGTTATCCTTGCCTGACTCATGATCGCCGTACCGAGGTGGATTGGGAAGCACGCTGGCAGGAGTTGGAAGAGCTGGCGGATCGTTACCGCGGCAGCAACGGGAATTACTACGATTGCATTGTTACCGCCAGCGCCGGCAAAGACAGCTATTACCAGGTGTGGACGATGAAAGAGCGCCTTGGGATGAATCCCCTGCTGGTCTCGATTGATAATTTCAGTTGGACACAAACCGGCCGCGAGAATCAAAACAATATGAGCGATGTTTTTGGCTGTGACATGCACCTGCTTTCTTTGAGCCGCAAGGTGGCCCGTAAATTGTTCCGCAAAGGGTTTGAACAACAGCTTATCCCCTGCTGGTATTGGGATCGTGCAGTATATACCTATCCCTTGCAAATTGCCATTCGCCTGGGTATTCCTCTTATCGTTTACGGTGAAAACATCAATTATGAATACGGTGGCGAGCAAACCGATGAAACCTACAGTGCATTGAACCAAATCAACAACAATGTGGTGAAATCTATTCCATGGGATGCATGGCTGGACGATGAAATCACTATGAAAGATATGAACCCGCTTATCCAACCTACACAGGAGGACATCGCTGCAGCTGGTTTAGATCCCATCTATCTTAGTTATTTTGAAGCCTGGGACGGCTATCGCAACTATGAAGTCGCACAAAAATTTGGTTTCAAGTCGTTGGAAGAGGAGTGGGTGCGGGAGGGCCTTTCAGAGCATTACGAACAGATTGATACCATTGGTTACAACGTTCACCCCTGGTTTAAATTTATCAAATTTGGTCATCAACACAATACCGATATCCTCAGTCAGTGGATTCGCTCTGGCCGGATCACTCGCAGTGAGGCGGTAGAACAGATCAAAGAAAAAGAGCATATTCTTGACCGGCGTATGCTTGAAGACTTTCTCTCATTCTTACAGATTTCGGAAGATCATTTTTGGTCTGTGGTCGACCGTTTTGCAAACCAGGAGATTCTGGAAAAACGCGACGGCGTCTGGCGTTTGCAACCGCAGGTGGTTCGCGCACTCGAAAAGGGCGGAGAGGTCAGTTGAGGACTGTAATTCAATTATCAGGGAGATTATGACGTCTCAAAATTTCACCAAACTTTTTATCGGCGTAGATGCTTCAATACGTGATGCAATCGCCTGTATTGACAGCAACGGCAAAGGCATTGCCCTTATCGTAGATGTTGAGCAGCGTCTGGTTGGCACCGTCTCTGATGGAGACATACGCCGCGCGATGCTGGCTGGTGAGAATTTGGACACAAGCGTGCAGGTATTGCTGGATGCCAAGAGATCTGGTCCTTATGCCATACCGGTCACTGCTTCCATTCAAACCCCGCCGGAGAAGATTCTGGCTTTGATGCAGGAGTTCATTATCTCACAGGTGCCTCTATTAGATGAAGAAGGCCGTGTGGTTGAGGTTGCCCTCATGGAGGAAATGCTTCCTGATCAATCTGTTCCTCTTCAGGCGGTGATCATGGCTGGCGGCGAAGGCGTCCGCCTGCGGCCGCTGACCGAAGACATCCCCAAGCCGATGCTGCCCGTAGGCGACCGCCCCTTGATGGAGCTGGTCATTGAGCAACTGCGCAATTCCGGCATTGAGCAGATCAATGTGTCAACCCGCTATTTATCAGACAAGATCAAAGCACATTTTGGTGATGGCGCTTCAATGGGTGTTGAGCTTAACTATGTGACAGAAGATCGTCCTTTGGGCACGGCTGGCGCCCTGGGATTGATGCACACTCCCGATTCGCCGCTGCTCGTGATCAATGGCGATATCCTTACCCGCCTTGATTTCCGTGCCATGCTTGCTTTTCACCGTAAACACAAGGCAGAATTGACCGTGGCCGTGCGCCAGTATGACCTCCAGGTGCCTTACGGGGTTGTTGAATGTAACGGCCCCTTTGTGAGCGACGTGCGCGAGAAACCGGCCTACCGCTTCTTTGTTAATGCTGGCATCTATCTTCTCGAGCCCAGCGTCTTAGGCTGCATTCCCAATGGCGAACGCTATGACATGACAGACCTTATCCAGCAACTTTTGGATGAAGGTCAAACTGTGGCTAATTTTCCGATCATGGAATACTGGCTGGATATCGGCAAATATGACGATTACCAGAAAGCCCAGGATGATGTCAAGAATGGGAGGTTTAAATTGTGAGTTGGACAGGTAAACGTATCCTTGTTACCGGGGCGGGCGGTTTCATCGCCAGCCATCTGACTGAGCGCATGGTGCAGGAAGGTGCAGCAGTTCGCGCCCTTGTGCATTACAATGCCCTCGGCAGCCGCGGCTGGCTGGATGAATCTCCTTTGGTAAATCAGATTGAAGTCATGGCCGGAGACATCACTGATCGTGACAGCGTGCGGCGGGCGATGGAAGATGTGGAGGTTGTTTTTCATCTGGCTGCCTTGATTGCTATTCCTTATTCCTATCGCGCCCCTGAATCTTACGTGCGCACCAACATTAACGGCACCTTGAATGTTTTACAGGCAGCGCGTGATTTTGGCACGTCCCGCGTGGTGCACACTTCTACAAGTGAAGTCTACGGTTCGGCGCTGTATGTGCCGATCGATGAAAAACACCCTCTGCAAGGCCAATCGCCCTATTCCGCCAGCAAGATCGGTGCGGACAAAATGGCTGAGGCTTTTTACCGTTCTTTTGATGTGCAGGTGACAACTGTGCGCCCCTTCAACACTTTTGGGCCGCGCCAATCTGCCAGGGCTGTCATCCCGACGATCATTACCCAATGCCTTCAACAAGGCAAGGTGCATCTGGGCAATTTGACCCCCACTCGTGATTTGAATTTCGTCTCCAATACAGTTGATGGCTTTGTGCTGGCCGGGCAGTCCCCGGCGGCGGTGGGGCAGGTGGTTAATCTGGGCTCTGGCCGTGAGATCAGTATTGGTGATCTGGCTGCCTTGATTGCTCGTTTGACTGGCATCTATTTCGATGTCGAAAGTGAAACCGCCCGCCTGCGCCCCGAGAAGAGTGAGGTCAACCGCCTTTTGGCTGACCATACTCTGGCAACTGAGTTGTTGGGTTGGAGGCCCCGCGTCACCCTGGAAGAAGGCTTGCAGTAAACTATTGCCTGGATTCGCGATAACTTAGACAGGTATCACCCCAATGAATACACAATTTGAACCCGGTTCCCCACCCCCTTCGGCGGATTTTGTGCCCTTGTGCATCCCCGAACTGCGCGGCAACGAATGGAGGTATATCAAGGAATGTCTTGATACCGCATGGGTTTCCTCTGTAGGATCCTATGTTGACCGCTTTGAAACCGAGCTTGCTCATTTTGTTGGCGCAAAGCATGCTGTCGCGGTGGTCAATGGCACTGCCGCCCTCCATATTTCCTTGCTCGTGTCTGGGATTCAGCCTGAAGATGAAGTGCTGGTTTCGTCAATGACTTTCATTGCTTCGGTCAATGCCATTCGCTATGCGGGTGCCTGGCCGGTTTTCATCGACTCCGACCCGCAAACCTGGCAGATGGATCCGCAGCAGGTGCTCGATTTCCTGGGCAAGGAATGTGAATCACGTGACGGTGCCTTGTGGAACCGTCATACCGGGCGGCGGGTGAAGGCCATCATGCCTGTACATATTCTGGGTCATCCGGTGGACATGGATCCCATCATGGAGGCGGCCCGCCGTTATGATCTTGTGGTTATTGAGGATGCCACTGAGAGTTTGGGCGCCCGCTATAAGGAGCGCATGACGGGCTGCATTGGTGATATTGCCTGCTTCAGCTTCAACGGTAACAAGATCATCACCACTGGCGGTGGCGGCATGATCGTTACCGAATGCCAGGAATGGGCTGACAAGGCCCGCTACCTGACCACCCAGGCCAAAGATGATCGCATGGAGTTTATCCATAACGAGATTGGCTATAACTACCGTCTGACCAACGTTCAGGCGGCGATGGGTGTCGCCCAGCTTGAACAGCTTGAGTCCTATATTGCTGCCAAGCGGCGCATCGCCGAAACCTATGATGCGGTTTTTCAAGATTTGCCCGGTCTGACCCTTATGCCAAATGCCTCCTGGGCATATAGTATTAAATGGATGTACACCATGCTGGTGGATGAAGCTGTTTATGGTATGGATAGCCGTGCCCTGCTGCGCAAACTGCACGAGGCGCGCATCGAGACCCGGCCGCTGTGGCAGCCGGTCCACCTCAGTCCGGCCCATCGGGGTGCTTTTGCCATGCCCTGTCCGGTCGCAGAGCGCCTGAAGTGTGAGGCAGTCAGTTTGCGCTGTTCGGTGGGACTGACCGAAGCTGATCAGCAGCGGGTGATTGACGTTGTGCGAAGTACGGTATAATGTTGCGGCTTGACCGCCTTCTGCCGTCAGGCAGGAGCATTTTTTGTATCCTTGAATTGATGTCATGCCCGACAGAAAGAATTTAACCATGCAAACCCAGCCAGAAGAAGCCCAGTGGTGGACCACCATCATCACCCCGCGTGAAAAATGGTATCGCCTGCGCTTGAAGGAGCTTTGGGAATACCGCCAATTGGTTTGGCTGTTTGTGCGCCGTGACTTCGTCTCTGCTTACAAGCAAACCATATTGGGGTATTTCTGGTTTGTTTTTCCTCCCATCCTTTCAGCGCTTGCCAGCACTTTTTTCTATGGCAATGTCATCTCCCTTCCCACTGATGGGCTGCCGCCCTTCCTGTTTTATATGTCGGGCACTTTCATGTTTAACATTTTCTCGGCCTGCTTCATTAACACATCGAATATTTTTGGTGAAAACGCATCCATCTTCGGCAAAGTTTATTTTCCGCGTTTGACTGTGCCGCTGGCCAAGGTTTTGATCTACCTGATCAATGTCGCTGTGCAATTCCTGCTCTTTATCGGTTTTTTGATCTATTTCATCTCTCGGGGAGCCGACATTTGTCCCAATGCCTGGGTTTTCATGCTCCCTGTACTGCTGCTGATGGCGGTCTTTATAGGTCTGGGCCCCGGTTTGATTACCTCTGCCATGACGGCTCGCTACCGCGACCTGGGACGGTTGGTCACTTTTTTCACCACCC
>JAIOTF010000005.1 GCA_021107195.1 Anaerolineaceae bacterium
ATTTTCATATAACACAACCAGCCTGTAAAAATAGCTGGCTGTGTTCATGTCGGGCAATATGACCCTTTTTAAGGTTGGGCGCGAAGAATTCTCATCAAACTCATTCCTATCCAACCTTAGAAAGGGTCGACAAGCTCAAACGGCAACAATTGACATAATCTTTTTGGGCCGATGATTAAATAACTACGCCAACCTTTCCAAGGGATTATTAACGAATCCCCACAAGCGGACGGTGCTATCATAGCCGGTTGCCAGAATGCTTCCACCCGGCGGGAGAGCCATTGAAGTCTCCTTCGAATCATCCTCTTCTGTACTCAACTCTCGCATCGTGCCGTCTTCAGGATTCCAGATCGTCAAGGTGCCAAAAACATCCCCGCCTGCAAAGCGGGCATTCAAAAAGTGCAGAACGTAAAATCCGGAAAGCCGGGATCTAAATCCACTGTTACGGTAATGTTTTTCTTTGCGGTTTTGCGTGAAGAAAAATGATTATCCAAATTTGACTGCTCCCTCTGCGAAACAGGTATACTTATAATGAATTGGATGATTCCAATCGACACATTGACTGTTATTGAGTGAAGGAGATACCATGCCTCCCAGAAGACCGAGACGACCGCTTCCGCCTCGCAGATTTCCGCAAAGGAATGCTGCCCCAAGACATGTTCACCCATTATTGTTAAGAGCAAACCGGTTGTTTTCTGACGGGAAATATTATGATGCAGCAAAACTCTATGAGAAACTCGCAGTGGGAGCTTATGACCGGCATCTGCCCAGAGCGCCAATGCTTTTCATGCAAGCGGGAAAATCTCTGCTGATCGCGGGGAAAGTGGAAAAAGGCATAGCTTTGGCGCAGCGCGGCCTGGGATTATTGGCGGACCAAAAACGCTGGCGCGAGCTGTATCAATTTGGTCGGCGCAGTGTGAATGTGCTCAATGAACTGGGATATAAGGAACAAGCAACCGGGTTGGAAGAATGGTTAAAAGCCTTACTTCCTGAGGATCAAGAAGTGGTGATGGGAAAAGAGCAACTTACAAAAGAAGAAATGCGGGTCTTTCCGGTCAGTTGCCCGGCGTGTGGGGCAAGGGTGCATCCCGATGAGGTGAAAGTGATTGACAAAGTGACGGTTGAGTGCAGTTTTTGCGGGGGCCTGATCCGCTCGAAGTGACAAGGCGATATAAAACCCCAGGCCTGACAGATTTACAAAAAACCTGTCAGGCCTATGATTTAATCACAAGCTCAGCTAATCATCCTCACCTCCCTCGGGAGGCACCTTATACGGCAGCGGTTGATTTTATATCGTCTTCATTGTATAATAGACTAGTCTGACTGGTTATTTATGGAGGTAGCAATGAATAACAACTGGCAATTACAAACTGCGAAAAGCAAATTCAGCGAGCTGGTGGAGCGCACATTGCATCATGGCGCGCAAGTCGTCACCCGGCACGGCAAGAAAGTTGTAGTGATTGTGCCCTTTGAGGAATACGAACAATTAACCCGTCCCAAAGAGAGCCTGACCCAATTCCTGATAGCTTCTCCACTGGCCGGTTCGGAACTGTCGATTGACCGCGACAAAAGCATGCCCCGCAAGATCGAGATTGAACCATGAACTATCTGCTGGACACCTGCGTCCTGTCTGAATTCACGCGCCGCAAGCCGGAAGAAAAGGTGATCCAGTGGATGGATCAAATCGATGAGGAAAAGCTGTTTCTCAGCGCAATCACGATCGGCGAGATTCAGCACGGCCTCCAGCGCTTGCCCGACTCTCCCCGAAAAACGGATATGCTGGTGTGGATGAATAACGGCCTGATTGAACGCTTTGACAAGCGCATCCTCCCCCTGGATACGGCGACCTTGTTCCTGTGGGGGGCACTCGCGGCCCGTATGGAGAAGTCCGGGCAGCCCATGCCTGTGATGGATTCCCTGATTGCAGCCACAGCCCTGCAAAACCACCTAATCATCGTCACCCGCAATGTCGCTGATTTCCAACCCTGCGGTGTGCAGGTGATCAATCCGTGGGAGTAGGGGGGCTTAAACCAAACCTGCCACAGATTTACCCAAAGAGCACTTTGTAAAACCTGTGGCGGGTTGAAGCATTTCCTTATTACCTTCCCCCAAAACCAATTATATAGTTAAAGTTTCCTTCTCCACAGGTACGCATCAGCGTATTGATCACAAGCCTGCATTTTCGCTCATCATCATACGGCCCGGCAACAAAAAGCGGTTTCCCATCTTTGCCAAAGGAAACATGATTTTTACGCAGGTGAGCGTCCTGCGGATCAAGTATTTGATCTGCCAGTCGTGCTTTGAAATCCGCATGGGGTTGAAAGCCTATTTTTTCCGCATACTCCAAAGCCCCGTATATAATCTCATGCGCAAGTTCTACCGTGCATTTCTTGGGAGTATTCATGCACAACAGTGGCAGCTCGCGTTTGAATTTCTTCAGAGAGTAATCTGTTCTGGCAACAACATCCTTGATGCCCAGGCAATACAAATCCACCAGATAGACCCCAAACATGATTTTGTCAGGTCCCTGCTCCCGCGCAACCACAACCGGTGTAATCCCTTCATCCTGCCAGTTTGCCATGATCCAGCATCCATGAAGCGGATATTCCCGTGCATTTTGCAGATAATGGTTCGGCGTCAGCAAAGTCGATTTACGGATCAACGAATTGGGAATTTGCCGATTGGGTTTGGAATGGGGACGAGATTTTTTATTCTTTCGTAATTTTATTTTACTCATATTTACAAACCTGTTCCTTTACAACCTGTTGACAAACTGCTCAACCCGCCGCAGGGCTTCCTCGATCTTATCGTAAGCCGTGGCATAGGAGCAGCGGATGAAGCCCTCGCCGCCGGCGCCAAAGGCCGAGCCGGGCACGGCGGCTACGCTCTCTTCCTGCAGCAGGCGGTTGGCGAAGGTCTCGTCGTCAAGGCCGGTCACGGAGACTTTGGGGAAGGCGTAGAACGCGCCCTTGGGCTCAAAGGTCGGCAGGCCGATCTCGTTCATGCCACTGACGATCAATTTGCGGCGGCGGTCATATTCAGCGACCATTTCCTCCACGTAAGGACGGCCTTCCTTGAGGGCGGTGATGGCTGCCGCCTGGGCGGTGGTGGGGGCGCACATGATGGTGTACTGATGAATACGCACCAGACCGCTGATGAGGTCGGCCGGACCGACAGCAAAGCCGATGCGCCAGCCAGTCATAGCATAATCTTTCGAGAAGCCGCCGAGAAGCAGGGTACGCTCCTGGGCGCCGGGCAGTTTAGAGAAACACACGTGCTGGTGGTCGCCGTAGACCAACTGGTCGTAAATTTCATCCGAGATGACGATCAGGTCGTGTTTCTCGGCTATACGCAAGACCTCCAGCAGAGTTCCGCGGTCGGCGACTGCCCCGGTGGGATTGCAGGGATAGCTGATCAAAATGGCTTTGGTGCGGGGAGTAACAGCGGCTTCAATTTTGGCAGGATTGAGCACAAAATTGTCTTCCATCAGGCTGGGCACTTCCACCGGTACGCCGCCAGCCAGAGCCACTTCGGCCTGGTAGGAAACGAAACACGGAGTGGGAATGATAACTTCTTCCCCCGGTTCCAGCAATGCGGTGGCCGCCAGATAGAGTGCCTCTGAACCGCCTACGGTGATCACCACCTCATTGGCCGGATCATACGAGACACCATACATTTTTTCGAGATGTTCGGTCAATGCTTCCCGCAGCTCAGCTATACCAGAATTCGACGTATAATGCGTTTCGCCGCGCTGCAGCGAGCGTCTGCCAGCCTCAAGTATGGGATCAGGCGTGGTGAAATCAGGTTCACCAATGCCCAAAGAGATGACATCCTTCATCGTGGCAGCAATATCAAAGAACTTGCGAATACCGGAAGGCCGCAGCGAGCTGACCTTTTGCGAAAGATACGATTCACGACGATTCACTTGTGCTCCGGTTTTGAGAGATGTTTCACCCATTGATGCTTTATTCCTCCTGAACGAATGTTTAAAAACAAACTTTATTTGATTAGTCTCAAAGAAGCCGCATACGCCAGCAGTCTTGCGAAGCAAGATACAATAACTCCATCTGCTGCCCATCGCTGGTGCATAGGCGGAAGCCCGCTCCATCCGGGTGACGCCACTGTGCTTCAATTTCCTCGACAACCAACCGCTGCCCCTGCCAGTGCACAACCCGAGGACGTTGAGGATAGGTACTGCTGGCGTAACATTCTACACGAACTGTGTCAGACATAAAGCTACCGTCTCATATTTGCGACAGCATCGAATTATTTACTTCACCAGACGGGAATTGTCACCCATATTGAGATGGTTGATCTGTCCTTCAATATAGACTTTGTTGCCCAGGAGCGAGTTTTCACAAACCAGACCGCTGACCTCAGTCTCATCACCTACAATGGAATTTCGTACCACGGCATCGGTGATACGGGAATCCTTGCCGATGGAGACATAAGGGCCAACAACTGCCGACTCAAGCTGCACGCTTTGATGAATGCAAACGGGCGGGATGATGACCACCCCGGACCGGTCAGCAAAGGCATCACTGTTATCAGCGCGGTTTTCGAGCAGGTAGCGATTGGTTTCCAGGGTGGTAGCGGGGATACCGGTATCCAGCCAGGTTTCAATGCGTTTGACGCGGAAATCAACATTGTCTTCGAGCATGACATTGATCGCGTCAACGATGTAATATTCGCCTTTGAGGGATGTGCCGCGCGCCATCTGTTCTTCGATGGCAGCCACCAGGGCTTCACCACTGCGGAAGTAATAAAAACCCACCAAGACGAGGTTATTGTTGACATCCTGCGGTTTTTCAATCAGGCGGGCAATATGACCTTCGCTGCCCAGTTCAGCCACGCCGAAGCGGCGCGGGTCGGGCACGGGCTTGACCCAGGCCATGCCGTCACAGGTTTCAGACTCCAGGAAGGTCAGATCGGTTTCGATGAGGGTATCAGAGAAGGCCATCAACATCGGGCCGGTGACGTGCTCACGGGCCAGATACAGCGCGTGGGATTGGCCACGCATTTCTTTCTGGACTACGAAATGCACTTTGACATCCGGATAATTGTCCTGCATGTGCTGCTCGATCTGCTCTCCATGCTGCCCAACGATGAATACAAATTCTTTCTCGAAACCTGCGGGAAGCGAGTCAAATTGATCCAGTACATAATCCAGAACGGTTTTGCCGGCAATCGGCATTAATGGCTTCGGCTTGCTCCAGGTATGCGGCCGCATGCGCGTTCCCCAACCTGCCATTGGGATCACTATTTTGATTGATTCTGCCATGTTTCACCTTCCTGAAAACAATCCCTGAGGATTTGCATTCAATTGTACATCATAAAATCAAAAGCACCCCCTCCGCGTCGCACATTCCAACGTTTACAAAAATCAAACAGCCCACCCGGACAGAGCAAGTCTGGGCGAAATTGGTGAACTCAGGAAATCTTTGTGAAGAGCTTGTCGAGGGTTTCTTCCATCAGCTCAATTGATTCGCGCAGGATGGAAGTATCGAAGGCCAGCCGGGCGCCGGCCGCCTCGAAGAGCTGCGGCAGGGGGCGGGTGCCGCCCAGCGAGAGGGCTTTGCGGTAATCGCCCACAGCCTGTTTGGGGTCAGTAAGGGAATTGCGCCAGACCTGCACCGCCCCTAACTGCGCCAGGCCATATTCAACATAGTAGAAAGGCATTCCATGAATATGCCCCTTGCGATGCCAGCCAGTCACTTTTTCGTCTTCCAGCCCGCTCCAGTCTTCACCGGGCATGAAACGGTTCCACAGCCGTCCCCAGGTGGTATCACATTGATCCGGGTCGGCAGCCAGCCCGGGATTCTCATAGACCCAGTGCTGGAAGCCATCCACCACGGCCATGTAAGGCCAGAAGAGGATGCTGTATTCAAGGTTCTCGATGAAGGCCCGTGCGGCTTCTTCTTCAGTGTAGAACCCGCCATGTTCCGTGGTCAAATAAGGCATGGTGAGGAATTCCATGCTCATCGAAGCCACTTCAGCAAATTCCATCGGCGGCTCCATCTGGGCAAGGTAGGGCAGATGGGCCGATTCAAAGACGTGGAAGGAATGGCCGCCCTCGTGCAGCAAGGTCTGCACGTTATCATGAATGCCCACGGCGTTGGTGAAAATGAAAGGGCGTCCAGCCAGGGCAAAGTCGGTGCAATACCCGCCGGGGGCCTTGTTTTTGCGGTTGTCGAGGTCGAGCAATTCTTCCTCAATCATGATATCGAAATAGCCGCCCAACTGCGGATCAACCTGATGGAAAATAGCCGAGGTTTTACTCCTCAATTCTTCGATGGTCTTGAAGGGACGCAGCGGCGGACGGCCGGAGGTGTCAGCATAGCGATCCCAGGGGCGCAGGCTTTCGATGCCCAATTTTTGGCAGTAACGGGCATAGATACGGTTGGCGGCAGGCACGACCATTTCTTCAATAGCATCCCCAAAGCGTTTGCTGTCGTCAGGGGTGTAATCAAAGCGCTTCAGGAACTTCCAGCGGTAATCGCGGTAATTCTCAAATCCGGCATTGGCGGCAATCTGCAGGCGCAATTTGAGCAGCTTCTGCCAATTCTCATTGATCGCCTGGCGGTCCTGCAAACGGCGCTTCATTTCCAGCTCCCAGGCTTGTTTACGCACAACTCGATCGGGATCCTGGTAGTGGAGGGTCAGCGATTCAACCGTGACTTCCTCACCCCGCCATTCCACCGTCTGGGCGCCGATGATCTTGTCATACTGGTTATCCAGCTTATGCTCTTCGGCCAGCAGGGGCAGGTTTTCCTCGCGGAACAGTTCGTGGTCGGCGCACATATTACGCAGTTGTACGGCGAAGTTTTCCGGCTCAAGGCCGCTGTCCAGCAGACGGTCTTTGAGCTTTTGATCGGCAGCCATCAACTGCGGATAAATATGATCCATGAAATCATGCAAGCGCTGTTCGATTTCCTTGTCGGCGGTGTTGCCGGTAACGGCCACGTAAATGCGGTTATACAATTCGCTGGCGTGTTTGCTGATCAGCGACCAGTCCTGCATCCATTGTTCCAGAGTCTCTGCCGATAAGGGACGTTCGAGCAATTCCTGATAAAAAGGGTTAAACTGTTCCCAATTCCAGGTCATCAATTCATCCAGTTGCAAGGGTAAACGTTCAAACATGATCAGATTTCTCCTTTTATTGTGTACAATCGCAGGCTGAGCCTGCACGTGCCCTTGTGAGGTCGATATCATACCCGAATGGGTAAGCCGAAGGGGGGCTCGCGTCCGTGTGCTCTTCGATCCCCAAAGGGACAGGTGCAAGCTCAGGGCTCGGCTTGTTCAAGGTGCGTCATGACAAAATCCCAGCCATCATTGCCGGGATCCTGCGAAATCAGTTCAAATCAGGCTTGCGCAAATGCCAATCGGTCACTTGCTGGTAAACATGGGCAGTGCGCAGGAGAGTTTCCTCGCCAAAATGCGGCCCCATCAATTGCATGCCAATGGGCAATCCCTGCGAGTCAAACCCGACTGGTAAAGCAAGTCCGGGCACGCCCGCCAGGTTGGCCGGCAGTGAGAAAATATCCTGCAAATACATTTCCAGCGGGTCGCCGCTGTGCTCGCCCAGGCGGAAAGCTGTGGTCGGTGCTACCGGTGCAGCAATGACATCTACAGATTCAAATGCGTTCACAAAATCCTGCTGGATGAGGGTGCGTACTTTTTGGGCCTTGCCGTAATAGGCATCGTAGTAGCCCGCAGAGAGCGCATAGGTGCCAAGCATGATACGCCGTTTGACTTCAGGCCCAAAACCAGCGCCACGGGTGTTATTGAACATGTCGATCAGGCTATCAGCGGGAACCCGCAGGCCATAGCGCACGCCATCAAAGCGGGCCAGGTTGGCCGAGGCTTCTGCGGGTGCGATCAGGTAATAAACCGGCAGTGCATATTCGGTATGCGGCAAGCTGATTGGGTACACTTCTGCTCCCAACCGTTCCATCTCGGTAATCGCCTGACGGACGGCCTGCTCTACCTCTGGCTGGATGCCAGTGATGAAATATTCTTTGGGAACACCTACCCGTAATCCGTGCAGGTCTGCTTCCGACGGCAGCGCAAAGGATGGCACCGGCAGATCATGCGAGGTGGAATCCTTGGGGTCGTGTCCGGCCATGCACTGCAAGAGAAGGGCAACGTCTTCAGCGGTGCGAGCCAGCGCACCAACAGAATCGAGGGAGGAACC
>JAIOTF010000047.1 GCA_021107195.1 Anaerolineaceae bacterium
AATTTAGAAAATTAAGAGCGATCAAGAGCAGTAGCAAGGCCGCCCCCCGTCGCAGCCGGCGCCGCCAGCCAGTGCCGGACTCCATGCGCAGGGCCAGCAGCACACCGCCCAGGAAGACAGCATAACCAAAGACATAGGCGGTAATAGTATTGATCACAGCACATTGAAAAACAGGATACAGCACGGTCAACAGAGCCAGCCACAGACTTTCACCGCGGCGCATCAGCCCTGAAACCTGGCAAATCTGGTAGATCAGCAATCCGCAGGCCAAAAAGCTGAGGAAAGCCACAAAATGGGAAGCAAAGAAAGCGTTGGAAAAGCACCCCAAAAGCAGCAGATAAGGGATGAGAACGGGAACGCCTTGCATGACCCAGTTGTACATAGCAGCCGGGTCACGGCTGACAATGATGGGGTAATTACGGGCGCCTTCCCAGAAGGTCCAGTCCATCAACAGCAAAAAGCCATGTGCAATGAAAGTTACCAGCAGGATGGTCAAATACGGCCAGGCGCGCTGCCAGAAGCCCTGTTTCGCTGCCGGCTGCACTCGCTCAGATGTCATTTTTTTCTCGGGTGATTGGCTGTTTCTGCGATTCGATGCGCTCTTCAATCATATAACCAGGCCGGCGGCGGGCTTCATCCAGCGAACGCCAAATATACTCGCCGAGGACGCCCATCATCGAAATTTGCAAACCGCCGATGAAAAGGATCACCGCCATCTGGGAAGCCCAGCCGTAGGGCGCAATGCCGCGCAGACCATTGAAAATCACCACAGCCAGATAGAGAAAGGCCACTAGCGACATGATGAAGCCAACCCCGGACATGACCCTGATAGGCTGGTAAGAGAAAGAAGTGATCGAATCAACAACCAGTTTGAATTTCTGCTGCAAGCTCCAGCCGGATTCGCCATGCAAGCGGGCTTGTTTGTCGTAATGAATGCGGCCCTGCCGAAAGCCCATCCAGGTGATCAAAGCGAGAATGCTGGTATTGCGCTCACCGAAACGCGACAGGGCATCGGTCACCTCGCGGTCGAGGAGGAAGAAATCGGCACCCTCGGAGGGGATGTCTTTAATACCCACAATGCGGCGCATGATGAAGTAATACAACCGCGAGGCAGCCACAGTGGAGGACTTCTCACCCAGGCGCTGGCCGCGCACTGCCCACACCACCTGTAACCCCTCATGCCATTTGGCGAGCAGGTCGGGGATCACTTCCGGCGGGTCTTGCAGGTCGCCGGCCAGGGCAACCACGCAGTCGCCGCGGGCGTGGTCAAAGCCGCAGCGCAGGGCCATGTGCGAGCCGAAATTGCGGGAGAATCGATAGGCCCGCAGGCGGGCATCCCGCTGCACCAGTTCACGCAGCACCTGTGGGGTAGCGTCGCGGGAATGATCGTCAATGATGATCCATTCCCAATCCACCCCAGCCCCATCCAGCACTTCGTATAGCCGTTTGTAAAGCAGCGGCAAATTCTCAGCCTCGTTATATGCCGGGGTCACCACTGAAAGCATAAAAGGCGGCTCAACCGCTTGCATGTTGTTTTCATCCATGACCATCATTTCCAATCGCTTACTCCCCCCTCTGACTCAAGCCGCAGGCCTTGCGCAAGGCGGCCGCGACGCGCTCCTGATCGACCTCGTTCATCTGGACATACAGCGGAATGACAATCGCCCGATCCTGGGCGAGTTCACTCTGCCGCAGGCGGGCACAGCTTCCTTTCTGGCAATTACATTCCTGCGGTTCAATCCCGCAGGACCAGGTACCCGATGGGTAGGCTGGTTCGCGGTGGGCGCACATCACCCCGCGCCGCGTGGCAATACCGTCGTCGAGCATAGACTGCATCACCTGACGCTGGTCGCAGCCTTCGGGCAGGCGAATGACATAACTCTGCCAGTTGCTGCGCGCCCATTGCGGCTCAAAAGGCAGCACTACGCCGGGAATATCTGCCAACAGTTGGTGATAGCGGGCAGCAAGCGCACGCCGCCGTTCCAGAATATACGGCAGGCGGGTAAGCTGCACCCGTCCAACCGCCGCTTGCAGGTCGGTCATGCGGAAATTGTAGCCAGGCACATCATAGGATTCAAAAATGACCTGGTTTGAATTGTGACGTACAGTGTCCGGCACCGACATGCCATGCTGGCGTAGCAAACGGAATTGCTGGTCTAATCTGGAATCGTTGGTGGTAAGCATCCCCCCGTCACCGGTGGTAACCACCTTTCGGGGATGGAAAGAAAAACAAGCCACATCACCGCGCGGCTTACCGATCTTTTCCCAATTGCCGTTCCAGAAGATCTCGCTGCCAGTGGCGCAGGCCGCATCTTCAACCACAGGCAGCTCATGTTTCCGGGCAATAGACAAAATCGCTTGCAGGTCAGCAGGCATACCCACCTGATGGACACACAAAATAGCTCGCGTTCGATCTGTAATAACGCGCTCGATCAGGGCCGGGTCCATGTTGAAAGTCTCAGACTGAATGTCAACAAAGACAGGCTTTGCCCCACAATAACGCACAGCGTTAGCTGTGGCAATAAATGAGTGGCTGACGGTGATCACCTCGTCCCCGGGCTGGACACCCACTGCCAGTAGTGCTAAATGCAAAGCGTGGGTACAGTTGCCCACAGCACAGGCATGGGCTGCGCCCGTCATAGCGGCAAATTCCTGCTCAAAGGCGGCCACTTCCGGCCCCTGGGTCACCCAGCCGGAGAGGATAGGTTTGTGAGTAGCCTGGGCTTCTTCCTCACCCAGGTAAGGTTTGGCAATGGGGATGAATACACTATTGCTCATTATGCTTCCTTTTCCGCTTCCTGCCAGTTATGGACAAGTTCCTCCGCCAGCAGTGCTTCAAGGCTCTTATCCTGACCCAGATACCATTGCTTGAGCTGCCGCAAGCCATCCGCCAGGCTGATGCGCGGAGCAAAACCAAGCAGCTCGCGCGCCTTGCTGATGTCGGCATACAGGCGCAGGGTGTCGCCCGGGCGAGGTTCATCGTGGATCACTTCCAGATCGGTACAGCCAGCCGCCGCCGCCACCTGCTCTGCCATCTCATTGATGGTCAGCTCTTCGCCGCTGCCGATATTGATCGTCTCGCCGATCACGTTCTCGGCCAGCCCGGCAAGCAGGATGCCGTAGGCGGTATCCTGGACGTTGGTGAAATCGCGGGTCTGGGTGCCATCGCCGAAAATGATCAGGGGCTTGCCGGTCAGGGCGCGCAGCATGAACTTGGGGATCACTTCGCCGCTGTCCCCTTCATGATGGCAATGCGGCCCATAGGTGTTGAAGGGCCGGATGACCACGGTCGGATAGCCATAAGTGCGGTAAAAAGCGCGCGCGTAGGATTCACCGGCCAGCTTGCCCCCGCCGTAAACCGTCATAACAAAGGGCGGATGTTCTTCGTCCATCGGCACTTTGTAACCTGTGCCGTAGATCTCGGAGGTGGAAACGCACACAAAGCGCCCCACATCGGCAGCGCGGGCATCCATCAACAAACCCAGGGTGCCGGTAGCGTTCACGTCGTGGTTTTCCTGCGGGGAATGGATCGAATGGCGCACGCCGAGAGCAGCCAGGTGGAAGACGAGGTCAGTACCACCCAGCAGGGACTGCATCTGCGTCCGGTCGCGAATGTCAACCTCATGCAGGATGACGCGATCGGTGGGTAAGCCGGCCAGGTTCTCGCGGCGGCCATTGACCAGATTGTCAACCACGGCCACCTGAGCCCCATTTTCTGCAAGCTGGCGCACCAATTCGGAGCCGATGAAGCCTGCTCCGCCAGTAACCAGCACTTTTTTGTCTTTGTAGTTCAGCATGTGCTTTCCTTAATATCTATAATACGATGCGATGAACGCATACTATTCACTATTTTATCGTGTTGAGTAGAAAAATAAAAAAAGGCAACGTTCTACTCTGCGTAAATTTCCAAAACCTGGGAAAAGCACCCTCTCCTAGCCTCCCCTAATTTACTTCGCACATCATGGGATGGGTTTTGGCTTCATTAATTCGTAAATTTTTATATCTATTCAAACTATCAAACATTCACTTATTACAAAATCAATAAATGCCTTCCTTATTTTTCGCCAGAAAAATGGGGAAGGTTAGGACGGGGTGATTCTTCGGCTTCCTCCAGCCGCGCTTCAAGCTGCCGGATGCGCTCCATCAATTCCATCGAGTGCAGTCCGAGGCTGGCACGCACAGATTTGATCAGCTTACTCGGAGAGACAGTCTTCTCTCCTTCCAATTGAACGCTGACAAGGCGCAGCACGCCATCCCCGGTGAGCACATCCACCCAGCCTTCCCTTGCTGAAAAACCGACCACCCGGCCAGGAATGCGGCCGATGTAATTGACCTGTGGGGCAGGCTCAGCAGCCCACACCAACAGCTTGCGTCCTTTGTAATAAGTATAAGCACCCGGGTAAGGCAGGGTAAGGGCGCGCACCAAATTATAAATCTCAAGGGTAGAGTGCTGCCAGTCAATGCAGCCATCCAGAGGAGTGCGGCTGCATGTATAACTGCCGCTGCCGGGAGTTTGCGAAATGCGGGGAGCTTCTCCAGCCAGCAAGCGGGCATGACCATCCAACACCACGTCCACCGTGGCCTGGCACACCTTCTCATAGACCTGCGGAGCGGTCTCATCCGGTCCGATGGGCACAGACTGCTGCATGACGATGTCGCCTTCGTCCATCGCTTCGCTTAAATAGAACAGGGTCACGCCGGTATGCTCCTCACCGTTGAGGATCGCCCAGTTCAGGGGGGCGAAACCGCGATATTCGGGCAGCAGAGAGTCATGCACGGCCAGGCTGCCCAGACGCGGGGCTTCATAAACCTTACGCGGGATCAAAACCCGGCAGCCGACAATGAAGGCCATATCTGCCGGCCATTCAACTGCCAGAAGAGCAGCATAATCGCGGACTTGCATCCATTGAGTGGCAACAACGGGGACGCTGTATTCGGCAGCCAGTTCATCAATCGCCTGCTCATAACGCTCCGTTTCATGAGCATGCTGCGCCAGGCTGACCACACCAACCACATCAGCACCGCTCTCCAGCAGAGCTTTCAAGGTAAGATATCCACGTTTTGTACTGCCAATGAAGACAACCCGCATCGATCCACCACCTATAAAAGAATGAAGGCATTGTGCCAATAAGGCAATGCTCAACAAAAGTGTATCACGATTGAGCAGGGAAAAACAAACCGCTCAAAAATACTGCCTGAGCTGCTTCCCATTTTTCAATAGTTCAAAAAACAAGGGCAAACCGGTAAACAGACGGCGCAAGGAACGTTTCAACCAACTGCCCGAACCGGCAAAGCCCAAATCGTAAACCAGGGTCCGTTCGCAGCCATCCACAGCCACACGCAGTTCGCCCAGCGGGTCAGAAACAACCATATGCCCACTCCAATGACGATCCCCTTCATCGCCGAAGCGGTTGGCGGTTACAATCCAGGCATCATACAGGCGCGCATTGCATTGTGCCATGAAAAACCCTTCATCCTCATCATCCGCCAGACTGAGCAGGATCAACTCAGGGCGGAGTCTTCGCAGAGCGCGCATACTGTCCAGGCTGGCCGCATCCGAGCAAATCAACATGGCAGTACGAATGTTCCCGATCCGGGTCAAGGTAATCGGCTCCGGGCCGGGAGAATAAGTTTCCTCTTTCAAGCGTTGCTTTCGGTGTACTGCCTGGATTTCACCTTCGGGGTTGAGCAAGACCTGGGAATTATACAATTTACCGGCGCGGGATTCAGACATGCCAAAACACAGGTAAACCTGATGCCGGCGAGCCAGGACGGCCAATATTTCTGTTGTTGGCCCGGGGATTGGCTCGGCAGTTTGAAAATGAAACTCTGGTCGGTTTGCCGGGTTATACCAGCCCAAAACGGCCTCACCAAAGAAAATCAAGTCCACATCGGGATGTTCGGCAAGGATCGTCTTTATCTGCGCCACCATTTTTCCCCGGTTGACCTCGAGAGCCGGGTCACAGCGCATACTAACCGCAGCCACACACAACCTTCTGCCGGCATTTTGATCATCATACAGAAATCTCCGCAGCCAGGACATCGCTCAACCCTCCTCAACCTTTCTTTGTTTACCTTCCTGTTCAGGCATACGTTTCATAAAAAGTTTAGCATGAATAAAGCCTTGAATGCAATTGAGAATCCGGCTATTTTATTTACTCGATAGTTGTGATTTTAAAAAAATAAGTGCTTGCGGTTCACAAATTATCCAGAAGTCATTGTGTACTCCTGTTTGGTAAATAATAGGGCGAATACCTGGGACACATCAATGTCTTGGTCAAGCAA
>JAIOTF010000153.1 GCA_021107195.1 Anaerolineaceae bacterium
CGCTGTTCAAGATCGCGTTCGGCAAGGACAAAGCAGTCATTGGTTTCGACCATTGCGGTGAGCCGCTCATTTTCAGCAGCATTCTCGTTTTCCGGGATCAATGCGCAGTAAGATTTGGCTTCACTGCGGCCAATGCGTCCACGGAACTGGTGTAGTTGGGACAAGCCGAAGCGATTGGCGCTTTCAATTATCATGGCTGTGGCATTGGGAATGTCTACTCCAACCTCGACTACTGATGTTGAAACCAGGATGTCAAATTCACGATTACGGAAGGAAGACATGATTCTGTCTTTTTCGTCGGGTTTTAACCGGCCGTGCATCAAACCTAATTTGAATTGAGGAAAAACATCGGCTTGCAAACGTTCGTATTCCTGGACAGCCGCTTGGCGTTTGTCTTGTTTCTCGTTCTCCGCTTCAACCAAAGGATAAATGATGAACGATTGAAATCCTTTCTCGGCCTGAGAACGGATCAACTGATAGGCCTGTTCCCGTTCGTGCGGATAGAGCACGCGAGTCTCGGTTGGCTGTCTCCCTACTGGCATTTCATCCATAACGCTTAAGTCAAGGTCGCCATAGACCGTTAATGCCAAAGACCTTGGGATTGGTGTGGCGGTCATGACCAAAAGATGGAGGTTTTTGCCTTTGGCACGCAAATTGGCTCGCTGTGCGACACCAAAGCGATGTTGTTCGTCGATTACGGCAAAATGTAGATTCTTGAATTGTACCGGGCCTTCCAGAAGGGCGTGTGTGCCAACAACGATCTTGATATTCCCATCTTCCAGTCCCTGGCGGATTTCCTTTTTTTCAGCTTCTGGCGTATCACCAATCAGGAGGCGGATATCATTGGGATCAACTACGTTTTTAGATGGGATTGAGGTATTTGACAATAGCTCAAGCAGTTTCCGGTAATGCTGTTCGGCCAGGATTGAAGTTGGGGCCATGATGGCGGATTGTGCGCCTTTTTCTGCGACGATTGCCATGCCGATGGCAGCAATGATGGTCTTGCCGGAGCCAACATCGCCCTGCAATAACCTGTTCATGGGTTGACCGGATAACAAGTCTGCACGCAAGTCCTCAATGGCTCGTTTTTGCGCGCCAGTAAGCTCAAAGGGGAGCTGGTTGATACGTTGGGCAAGCCATTCATCGGGAACTTCAAAAATGCGTGCGGCAGCTTCTTGCCAATTTCTCTTTTGACTGAGTACGCCAAGTTGAAGCAGGAAGATTTCGTCAAAGGACAACCTGTTTCGAGCTGCCTTCAGTTGCTCAAAGGAATCCGGGAAGTGGATCTGAGCGATAGCATTTGCCAAATCCAAGAGCCGAGCAGATTGAAGTATCTTCTCCGGCATAAAGTCATGAATGCGGGGTGCCCAGAATGTGGCAGTTTGGTGCATCATTCTGCGCAGCCAACGCTGTGTGATCTTGGCGGTGAGGGGGTAAACCGGCACGATGCGATTGGTGTGCAGGTGCTCTTTTTCCAGCGGTTCCCATTCGGGATTGTTCATCACCAGCTGGCCAAGATACATATCGATCTTGCCGGAGAGGACTAATTGCAATCCTGGTTTCATCCGGTTGGCAATCCATGGCTGGTTGAACCAGGTCAACCGAAGGAAGCCGGTACCATCACTGACGACGACTTCGGTAATGGTAAGGCGGCCATTCCGAATCTTGCGTGATGAAGAACTCTGAACTGTTGCCAGAACGGTCAATTCGTCGCCATATTCCAAACGGTTGATCGGTTTTAGTTTGCTGTAATCGTCATAGCGCCGGGGGAAGTAATACAAGAGATCAACTAAAGTATTGAGGCCAAGCTTGCTAAAAGTCTGAGCATAGCGTTTACCGATACCACTCAACGTTGTTAGCGGCGCGTTCAAAGCGACCCTCTCGGATTCCGGGACAGAAGACACCTTTGGCCTGTTTTCCGTTGGTTTTGATGGGGCAGGGCTCTCTGTGGGTTCTGCAACAGGTTGGGCTTCTGGTTTGGGCGGGTCAGTCTTCGGAGCAGGAGGATGTGTTTGGGGCGCAAGCTCTTTTAGTTCAGACAATAGGTCATTAATTGTTTCCCTGCGACCTTGTTTATCCTGTTCTGCATATTCTTTGATTTTTTCGGCCACATAGTCGATGAGCCGCTGTTCTACCTGATTTTCCAGCGCTTCTTTTAGCCATGCGGGAAGAATCTTGTCCAATCCGCCAACCACAGCACGATTATCATAACCGCGCTCCGATTCAAGTTGTAAAAATTTTTGAAGTTTTCGAATAGAAGAGTGCATGGATTTATTTTACCGCAAGTTTACGCATCGATGTTTTTTTAGGTCAATATCGTATCAAATTGTGAGTATGGGTTTCTATAGTTTGGTACAGTTTCCTCTGCAACAGGGCGTGATAGATAGAAAACACTAATTCACGGCTGCAGCTTTCAGGGAAGAAAGCGCAGATCAGTCTTCGCTGTTGCTTTCAATGATGATCAAAGCTGTAGCGGATGGGCCAAAAAGGGTGGCAAGAGGCAGGTTGAGTGCATGTTCTGTAAATGGGGTGTTTGGAAAATTATCGTGTACATGATCTCTGATCAAGCGGGAATCATTGTTATTTGCGTTGATGCTTTGAACCAGAGCGATATGTTCAAAGTGATCAAATTCATCAATGAATTCCTGAAAATGCATAATGATATGTCTTGGATTTCTCTTTTTCTCAACCGGGATCAATTGTCCATCTTCCATGGTGAAAATGGGCAGCACGCCTAACATTTCTCCTACTGTGGCTTGAGCGTGATCCACAAAGCCATTATTGCACATGTAGGAAAGGTTGGGCGTGCAAAGCAGCACATAGGTACGGTGCATCAAACTCCCTACGCTGCGTTCCACGTCTGTGAGACTGCCATGATTAAACACAGTTTCGGCTGCTTTTTGCACCATCATACCCAAACCAATCGTCGCGGTTTGGGAGTCAATAATTTGAATCTTCGGCCCGCCTCGCAAGGTCATATTTGCTTTGCGGGCGTTTTGATAACAGTCACTAAGATGGGAGGAGAGAAAGATGCCGATGATTTCATTGTATTGTTTTCCCAGTCGAGAAAACAATTGCCGAAATTCATCTACAGAAGGTGCCAGTAAATGCGGATCCAGATCGCTGCTGGCAAATTCCGGCAAAGAAGACAGAATGTGCTTTTCTTTACTTTTGAAAACCTTGTTTCGCAGCGAAGGTTTGAGCTGGACAATTTTTGTGATGGTTTGTCCACGAAATGATGTGTTTGCAAATTGTGCAGAATTATCAGTGACGATGCAAATTGAATCCATACTTATTCAACGGCAATGATGAATTGATAATGAGGTTGACCGCCTTCATGCAATTCGATTTCATGAGAAGGATATGCCGAGCGTATTCGATCAACGATTTGGTTGACTTCCGGCCTGGCAATATTATTCCCATAAAAAAGAGTTATTCGTTCGCGGTCTTCAGTTTCGCATTCATTCAACAAGCCAAGACAGGCGTCTTCGAGAGAAGCAGTGGATTGGATCAATTTTCCATTGCGGAGGGCGATCACTTGTCCCTGATCAACATCGACTCCGTTGATCGTAACAGATCTGGTGGCAACAGTGATTTCGCCGGTCTCTACGTCTTCCATGGCTTCTGTCATTTCTTCAACAATCATGTCAAAGTCCATGTCGGGGATCAGGCGAAGCATTGCGCTCAATCCTTGTGGTACTGTCGTTGAGCGGATCACTGCTACTTGTTTAACGGTCATGGTGCTGGAAGCTTCGGCGGCCATGACAATATTCTTGTTATTGGGGAGAATGACAATCTTATCGGTTGGCAGATTTTCAAACGCAGCGAGAATTTCTTTCGTGCTTGGGTTCATGGTCTGTCCGCCCTCGACGATTGCGGCCACACCCAGACTGGCGAAAATCCGTGAAATGCCAGGGCCAGGCGAGACAGCAACCACAGCAATTTCCCCTGGTTCAACTGGAGCGAGCTTGAGTTGATGGCCCTCCTTTTCTTCCAGATTTTCCATCTGGTCCATCAAGTTTTCGATGTATACTTTGGTGATGGTGCCGATGCCCATGATGTAATCGATGGGTGTGTAGCGATTTTCGGTGGGGACATGGATATGCATGCGGTAAATACCGTCGCCTTCTCCAACCTGAATGGATGTCCCCATTTCCGAGAGTTGATCGTAGAAGTTTTCAAGGACCAGATCGCTGCCGGGCCGAAAATCAACCACCACTTCATAGTCTTGCCCGGGCTCAACTGTTTCCATCGCCTCGTCCATTTTCATAGTGGCGAGCGGTTGCACGGTCATCAGTGCAGTTTCGAGGGACTGATCGTTGAGGTGGCGCAGCATCCCTTCCAGGATAAAGAACAATCCTTTACCGCCAGAATCAACGACACCTGCCTGCTTGAGAATTGGCAAAAGCTCCGGCGTATACTGGACGGATTCGTCGGCAGCATTCACGATAAGCTCGAGCATTTCTTTGAGATCTGGTGTTACATTGGCTTCAGCGGCGGCAGCGATATCTTTGCCAACAGTGAGGATTGTGCCTTCGACAGGGCGTACAACGCCTTTATAGGCTGTGTCGCGCGCTTCTGCCAGGGCTTTGACTAATAGTTCTGAATCCATGACAGGCAAGCTGTCACACACGCGGGCAAAGCCGCGCCAAAGCTGAGACAGAATAACGCCAGAATTGCCGCGAGCGCCGATTAATGCGCCGCGAGCAATGGCTTGTGCCATTTTCCCGATGTTTTTCTCACCAGAAGTGGCAATCTCATCATATGCTGATTGCATGGTTAGCAACATGTTCGTGCCGGTGTCCCCATCGGGCACGGGAAATACATTCAATGCATTCACAATTTGTTGGTTGGTCTTGAGCCATGTTAAACCGGCTTCTATCAATTCCTTGAGGCACTGACCATCCAACTGACTGACAGGCTGGGTTGAATCATTACTCATGATGCTCCTAAAAATAAGTCCAAAGATAAGTAAAAAAAGAAAATTTCTTAATCGGTGTTACTGATGCGCAGACCGCGCACGTGCACATTTATTTCGTTTACAGGAAGTCCGAGCGCTTTTTCGATTTGGTAGCGCACGCTGTGGGCTACACTGGAGGCAACTGATTTTACATGCGTGCCATATTCAACAATGATAAACATCTCAATTGTAATGGCATCGCCGTCAAACTCAATTTTCACACCCAGGGCGGGATCCTTAACAATTGCCTGAGTTAATCCTTCAGTAAAGTTCTTGGCTGCCAGGCCTACAACGCCATAAGATTCAAGGGCGGATTGGTAGGCAATGGTAGCAATTGCTCGATGTGAAATGTATACGTTCCCTAATGGGTTTGTTTCTTCTTTCATGTTTATTTTTTCTCTTGTGATTGTATCAATTCTCATTGATTTGTGGTATACTACTGCGTTGCTGTCATTATAACCGAAATTTTTTTGCTATTGTACAGCACTTAATCATTTTAGGAAAGGATAATACGATGGCAAAGTGCGAAATCTGCGGTAAGACCACGAAATTTGGACATAATCGCTCCTTCTCAATGCGGGCGACCAATCGTGCTTTTCGTCCCAACCTTCAGAAGGTCACAGTTTATGAAGATGGCCGGAAGGTGCGCAAGGTATTGTGCACTCGATGTATTCGGACAATGGTTAAAAGCAGCAAGTAGGCTGTTCCCAATAATTCGTAATACAAAGA
>JAIOTF010000245.1 GCA_021107195.1 Anaerolineaceae bacterium
CGGCCTAAAACCCCGCTGAATCTGTCCGATGCCCGTAAACTGGTTGAGCAATACGTGACCCATTATAATAAGGTGCGGCTGCACAGCGCGATTGGTTATATTACCCCAAAAGACAAATTGGAGGGAAAAGAACCCATCGGTTTTCTGGGAATTACCGTGACAAATTAATATTCTACGCCAGATGTGGGGGCAATCGCTGTTTTCGCCCCATATGTTGCGGAGGTTTCGTACTGCGTCGCGGAAAATCACGGCGATTCCCAAAGAGCCATACTCGTATTTCCGAATAGAACTGGATATAATTAGTATAGGAAAAAGGGTGCGCAAATATTGGCCGTTGTATCTCACCAACATGGGGGAGAACTTGGCACATAGGACATGATAGGTATAAAAGATGAACGATACCCACAAAACAAAAAAGCAACTTATCACTGAACTGGCAGAATTGCGTCAGCAGTTGACTAAAATGCAGGAAGGCCGAGGTCGGCTATGGAAACGCTCACATGGGCATCATACTCTTTAGATGAAACTGAGGCTGGTTGTTTTTTTCGCAAGGGAAAGGGATATCCAAGCCTATGAGTAAGGATTATGCAATCAGGAAGAGAATATATTATCGCGTGTTGGTATCCGTTGTTTTTGGCTTGATCGGATTCGGGATCAATTTCCTGGATATCCAATTATTCGAGTCCCCAGCCTTCAAAGTGAGCATTCTGGCAGGGTTGCTTTTCCCTCTGCTGATTGCCCTGGCCTGGGGCTGGCGCTACGGGCTGCTTTCTGCCCTGGCAGGCGGCTGTCAGGCGATGTGGTGGCTGTGGCGCACAGATGGCTACGGTTTACTCTATGCTGTGCCGGTGTTCACGCTCTGGGTGGTGTGGCATGGATATTGGGCAGACCGGCGGCGGAAGGCCGACCGGCGGCGTTGGTATCATTCCAGCTTTTCGGTGGAGATTCCCTTTCGGGTCATCAGCGAATTGGGATTCTACACCATCTTTCGCGGGCTGGTCTCCCTAAACCCGCCGCCGTGGAATCCGTCCATCACCTGGGACTACGTGGCGCTGGATTGGGTCAATACGGTGGCAATCAAACATACGATTACGGCTTACTTGCTGCTGTTGGTTGCCCACATATTACTGAGCATCGTGCCAGTGCGCCGCTTCTTTGGGCTGAAGAAGTTGCCGGAGGAGCGGTTGGTTGGCACTATCTATGCCGGCGCCCTGTTGATGGGATCAGTGCTGTGGGCCGTGGACAGCGTGGTGAGTTATCTGATCTTCAACCCTCAGGGGCAGAGCTTCTGGAATGTAGCCATACTCAACGTCAGCCCTCACGACTTGTTCATGAAAAATATGTACATCCTTATCTCCGTGATCGCCGGTGTCTTTTTTGCTCGCCTAATCACTACGCGGGCACAGGCGGAGGAAGCGCTGCGGGAGAGTGAAGAACGCTATCGCAATTTTGTGGATAATGCGACTGATGCTTTCTCTCTGTCAGACATGGCTGGTCGGTTTTATGATGTGAATAATGCGGCTTGTGATAATTTGGGATATGAACGCGAAGAGTTGTTGGATATGTCTATCGCTGATGTAGATGTCAATTTCCCGCCAGATAAAGTAGCTGAAATTCTTGGTAACCTGGAATTTAACAAATCACAAATAGTGGAAAGTGCTCACAAGCGAAAGAACGGAACGACTTTCCCCGTAGATATTCGAATACGTTCCTTTGGTACAAAAGGGGAGCCTTTTCTTTTATCTCTCGCTCGCGACATCACCGCACGAAAACAGGCGGAGCAGGCGCTGCGGGAGAGCGAAGAAAAGTTCCGCACACTTGTAGAGCAGCTTCCAACCATTACCTATATAGCCAAGCTCGATAAAACAAGCACAACACTCTATATCAGCCCCCAGGTAGAAAAGATACTTGGTATCGCCTCGGATTGGTATATAGCTAATCCCAACTTCTGGTTAACACACATTCATGACCAAGACCGGGAGCGAGTGCTCGCAGAAGTAAACCGCGCGCACGAAAGCGGTCAACCATTTATTTCGAATTATCGAATGCTCTCCACTGACGGCCGCATAGTATGGCTTAGGGACGAAGCGGTAATTATCAAAAATGATAAGGGATTCCCGCTTCATCTTCAAGGGGTGATGCTGGATATCACTGAGCGGGTGCGGGCGGAAGAAGAAAAACGACAGATGGAAGTCCATCTTCGCCAGCAGCAAAAACTCGAATCGATTGGCACACTGGCCAGCGGCGTGGCCCACGAGATCAACAACCCGATCATGGGCATCATGAACTATGCTCAACTAATTCATGACCGCATCGACCCGGCAGAGAGCCGGCTGCGCGAGTTTTCTGCCGGGATCATCGAAGAAACTGAGCGTGTGGCCGAGATCGTGCGCAACCTGCTGACCTTCTCCCGGCAAGACAAGCAAACCCACAGCCCCGCCCGAATGACCGACATCGTCAATGACACACTCCCTCTGATCCGCACGATCATCAAACGCGATCAGATCACGCTGCAAGTGGATGTGCCCAACGATCTGCCCCAGGTCAGGTGCCGCAGCCAGCAGATTCAACAGGTGCTGATGAACCTGCTCACCAATGCCCGTGACGCGCTCAATCAACGCTACCCGGAATACGATTTGGACAAGGTTGTCACGTTGACGGTGCGCCCCTTCGAAAAAGAGGGCCAGCACTGGCTGCGCACAACTGTCGAAGACCACGGGGCGGGCATTCCCGCTGAAATCAGGGAACACATCTTCGACCCCTTCTATACTACCAAAGATCGCGCTATCAGCACCGGTCTGGGTCTCTCGATCAGCATCGGCATTGTCCAGGATCATCACGGCGAACTGACCTTCGAAAGTGAAGAAGGCCAGCCCACGCGTTTCTACCTCGACCTGCCGGTGGATAATGAATGGGAAATTGGAACGCGGAACGGAACAGAAATGAACCAGGAGAAGTTAGAAGATGGCCCCAAGAAGAGATAAAATAATTTCTAATATAACAACACCACGCCCCAAAATTCTGCTCGTTGATGACGAACGCAGCATCCGCGTCACGCTGGGGGAGTTTCTCAGAAACGCTGATTACGAAGATGAGACAGCCGAAGACGCTGAACAGGCACTGGATATGCTCTCAGCGGGTGATTTTGATGTGGTAGTGACAGACATCATCATGCCGCGCATCACGGGAGTGAAACTGCTCGAAGCCATCCGGGAGAGCGCGCCGCACGTGCAAGTCATTTTGATGACGGGGGAACCCACGGTCGAGACAGCCTCAAAAGCTGTGCGCGCCAATGCCTTCGACTATCTGACCAAGCCGATCAGCAGAGGCAAACTCATCAAAACCGTCGCCAACGCAGTCAAGGTCAAGACCCTTGATGACGAACGCCGCCGTTTGACAAAGGAAAATCTGCGCTATCAGGAAAACCTGGAGCAGCTTGTTGAGCAACGCACCAAAGCGCTGCGGGAGAGCGAAGAAAACCTGCGCAACATTGTGGAGAACAGCACCAATCTCTTCTTCTCACATACTTCGGATCATGAATTAACCTATCTCAGCCCGCAAAGCCGTGAATTTCTTCAATGCGAGTCAGAAGAAGCTATGATCAAATGGCAAGAGTTTGCAACCGATAATCCCATAAACGATGAAGGTTTTGCTCTAACCCAAAAGGCCATAGAAACAGGAAAGCGACAACCACCCTACGAACTTGAATTGATGGGGAAAAAGGGCAAAATAATCCGGGTGGAGGTGCACGAATCACCTGTTGTGCAAAACAATAAGACGATTAATATTGTTTGTTCTCTAACCAACATCACCGAGCGCAAGCAGGCAGAGGAAGCCCTGCGAGAGAATGAAGAACGCTACCGCCTGTTGTTCAACTCCACCCCTGATGGAGTAATGCTAATGGATATGGAAGGGAACATCGTCGATTGCAGCCAAAGCACGCAGCAGCTCTATGGATACTCCAAAGAAGAATTGATCGGTAAACATATTGGCGACCTGATGACTCCAGCCTCATCGACCGTCTTCCAAAAACAGTTCCCGAAAATACTGCAGCTTGAGCACGGCTCAGGTGAAGTACAGATCATCAGGTGCGACGGAAATGTCATCGATGTCTGGCGCAAAGGGGTTCCCATGCTGGACGCGAAGGGCGACCTGACCAGCGTGCTGACATACGACCGTGACATCACCGAGCGAAAACAGGCGAAGCGGGCGCTGAGGGAGAGCGAAGAGAAATACCGCAAACTTATTGAGACCACATCTGAAGGTGTCTGGCTTATTGATTCTGAAAAGAAAACCGTTGATGTAAATCAATCACTTTGCAATATGCTTGGTTATTCAAGAAATGAGATGATCGGGAAAACTCCTATGGAGTTTGTGGATGCTGAAAACG
>JAIOTF010000199.1 GCA_021107195.1 Anaerolineaceae bacterium
CCACCCATCCCCCGCGCTTGAGCAGGATCAAGAACATACCACTCCAGAAAGGCAATAAAAGAATCATCCGGTGACCATGAAACATCTGTCATCACGTAGCCTGCCATGGAAGGCGCATACAATGTTTCCTGACTCTGTGATACCCGATCCACGCCAACGATGGTGGTTAAGCCGGCCATTTCAAAATTGGTGTCATCGACATAAGCAATCGTGCTTTCATCATTGGAAAGTATCGCATCGCCCTGTGGATTCATCGCATACGTCTCGTTTTGCACATCCCACAAAAAGGTACTTCCAAACCCAACCGAGCAGGCAGCATTATAAGCAGTGATAAACCTGCCAGATGGCGTCATGTTCTTACCAATACTGTAAGCATGAGAGGCATCCTCCACTTTCGGGAGCGTAGATACTTTTTCCGAGCTTCCCGACACAGGATCGTAACGCATCACGTCCACACTGTCCGGCCCCTTTAAAGGCGTAACACTGAGATCACATCCGCCATTCGTGCGGGTGTAATACAACAAATTGTCCTCGCTCCATCCCAGGAGGACATCGGCCAGAATATCAGGAGAAGAGGCTTTCACTATCTCATCAATCTCCAGGCTGGCAAAAGAGTAAATACAAAACCTGGTTGATGTGCTGAAAGCGACGTAAGCACCGTCTGGAGAACTCAACGGGCGGAAGTACTTCACTGCCCCTGAGGCTGTGCTATCTATACTACCGTCCTGCGTAATTTGGACGACCTCATTTGTGCCCGGGTCAACGGCCCAAATATTGCCAGTTTTTTCATACACAATGCGGTGAACAAGTGAAATTGGGGTCGGCGCCTCTGTTAGCGCATCCGTTGGTGCGAACTGCTCAATTTCAGGCTCTACTGGTTCTGTCGGAATATATTCTGTCTCAGCAGCTTCCTCTTCCAACTCACCCGTCAGCGCCTGAAGAAAACTACACGCAATCAGGGAAAATGCCATACACAGAATAAACCCTATTTTCAACATGCGTTTCATCCTTTTCGCTCCTTGTACTTAAAAATCATCCTGGTTCCCTCAAGCCCAAACGACTCGCCCCTGATAAACAAGAAATGATTTGGCCACAATAAAATTTTCGCCCCGCTTACTGTTCAGGACAGGTTGAGTCTGCGTTAAGGATTATACACTCGCATCAAATGGACTCGCCAGTCATCGCCGCTACCCGATTCGCTTTTTCAAGCCGCCAACCAAAGCAAACTTGCAACATGAACATAACAATCCATGTGATAATAAACAAAACACGATGTTCAGGAGTTCCAGCCTTTGACCATTAATCCCGCTCTTTTTACCCGACTCCCCGCCCCTGCTGCCCGCAACGTCGCCATCCGGGTCACACCTGCCGCCGAGCGCGCCCTGCGCAAGGGGCACCCATGGTGCTATGAAAGCGCCATCACCCACCAGAGCCGCGACGGCGCACCCGGCGATCTGGCCGTCATCTTCGACCACAATCGCAAATTCCTGGCAGTTGGTCTCTATGACCCTACTTCAATGATCCGTGTGCGCGTTCTTCAACACAAGAAATCGGCACAGATCAACACAGACTGGTTTGCCAGGCAGCTTGAAAAGGCGATCAAGCTGCGGGCTCCACTTGCCAATTTACCCGAAGAGCGCCGTACCAACGGATACCGACTGGTGCATGGCGAAAACGACGGCCTGCCGGGACTGATCATTGACCGTTATGCTGACACCCTGGTGATCAAACTCTATACCCCTGCCTGGATTCCATACCTCAAATCTGTATGCACTGCATTGGCACAGCTTCACCCTGCAGAACGTTTGATTCTGCGTCTCAATCGCGCCATGCAAGACCAGCCATCTTTGCTATACGGCTTGAGCGATGGCATAATGCTCTCCGGTCCGGTGTTGGACGGGCCCATCCTGTTTCAGGAAAACGGTTTGATCTTTGAAGCTGACCCCGTCCATGGACAAAAAACTGGCTTCTTTCTCGACCAACGCCATAACCGCGCCCGGGTAGAAACACTCTCCGCCGGAAAGTCTATACTGAATGTCTTTGCATACACCGGCGGGTTCTCAGTCTACGCCGCCCGCGGCGGCGCAACACACGTGATCAGCCTCGACCAGAGCGCACCTGCCTGCGAAGCTGCCAAACGCAACATGCTTCACAACCAGCATTACCCTGCTGTAGCTGCTGCTGTTCACAAGACCATCGCTGCTGATGCCTTTGAAGTGATGGCCAGCATGGCAAAAAACGGCCAGCAGTTTGACCTGGTCATCATTGACCCGCCCATGTTCGCCCAAAAACGATCACAAATTGCCGCCGCAGTCTCAGCCTACCGGCGGTTGACCCAAATGGGTCTGAACGTGCTTCAGCCGGGAGGCATTCTGGTGCAGGCCTCCTGTTCCAGCCGGGTGGACGCCGAAACGTTTTTTAACACCATCCACCGGACTGCTCGCGAGATGGGCCGCCCCCTGCAGGAAATGGAACGCACCACCCACGCTCCGGATCATCCTATAACCTTCCCGGAAGGCGCCTATCTCAAATGTCTTTTTGCGAAAGTTACCTGATCCCGTAAACACTATTCCTGCTCCTGCTTGCTTGCAATGCCCCCATGCCGATTATAATGAGGCCATTAAACCCTTCACAATGGAGTTAACCATGCCCAACCGGTACAAAAACTTGTTTATGGCTGTTCTGGTCATCCTGTTTGGATTTGGAATGTCTGAAATAATGAAACTGTTGGCTTCTGCACTCAACCTGAACCTGACCTTGAGTTTCATCATCACCCTGGTGGTCGGATTGGCAATTATCTATTATGTCGGCAAGAAATTAAATCTGGGCGAAAAATCTGATGATTTTCCTGAAAACAACGAATAATTCTGTCACAGAATCAATTCAAGATAAATTTATTCTTTTTTGTCCCATTTGAATGAAAACTGGTATAATCTGCCTATGAGCAATTCACTTTCCCGCCGCGATTTTCTTAAGCTGTCTGCGCTTGGATTGAGCAGCCTTGCTTTTGGCCCGCCCTTCAATGATAGTCTCACAATGGATACGGGCATGGTCGTACGTGTCGCTCACCCTTCCATCAGCATTTACGCCGAACCCAACGACCAAAGCAAGATTGTCTATCAACGTTTTCGTGACGAGCTGATCAATGTTTACGATGAGGTGATTTCAAAGGACGGCCCTGAATGGAATCCCAACTGGTATCGCGTCTGGCGCGGCTATGTTCACAGCGCCCATCTGCAATTGGTCAAAACCCGCATCAACCCGGTACTTTACGACATCCAAGAGAACGGCCAACTTGCTGAAGTCACTGTTCCCTTTACGCAGACCATGCGCTACACAAAATTTTACGGCTGGGAACCAGTTTACCGCCTCTATTACGAATCAACGCACTGGATTGTTGACGTAGAAGAAGGTCCGGACGGCTCACCCTGGTACAAACTGATTGATGAATTGCTTGACATTGATTACCACGTGCCGGCCCGGCATTTGCGCCCCATCCTGCCGGAAGAATACGCCCCCATTTCGCCCGATGTGCCCATGGCAAAGAAATGGATCGAGGTCTCCCTTACTAATCAAACGGTCACCTGCTATGAAAATGACGAGGTGGTATTAAAAACCAGTGTTTCCACCGGTTTGAATCGCCGCACGCTGCCCGGACAATTCCCCACCAAGACCCCCACCGGCGAATATAACATCTTCTCAAAAATGCCCTCCAAACATATGGGGGATGGCCACCTGACTTCAGACATCGAAGCCTATGAACTGCCCGGCGTCCCCTGGGTCAGTTTCTTTGTCGCTGAATCCGGTGTGGCCTTCCACGGCACGTACTGGCATCGCAATTGGGGCGTACCCATGAGCCACGGCTGTATCAATATGCGCACAGAGGAAGCCAAATGGCTCTTCCGCTGGACGACTCCCGTCGAAAATCCCGAAAAATGGGAAACCATCGGCTACGGAACCCGCGTCTGGGTGCATTAGCCCGTTTAATTTATTGACTACACGAAACGCATAAACGCTTGATTCCCCAAAGGACGCCCCCGTTTTGTCAATCGAAGTCTGTCTCCCTCTGCTCCGCCCCACTCCACTAAACCAAAACCGATCAATTCATCAATCTCTTTGCCAAACACCGCCTGCATTGGCTCACCAAAGCGCGTCATAAATCCCTGTTGAGACACCCCTTCTTCTGTCAAACGCAGCCCAACCATCATTGTCTCCTGCATCTCGTTAAAACGATCAATCTCAATTACATTTACTGCCGCTGGCCCAATAGGGAAGCGGCCCGCTGCCCCTGTCCGGCATTTGTCAATATAGGCCCGCAATTCTGTTTCATTTGCAGTTCGCACCCCGCCTGCCGAGCCATGCGCCCCGGAGCCAAATCCCAGATATGGGTGATTGCGCCAGTATTGCAGATTATGACGTGAGGACAATACCGCCCCATCCGCCGCTTCCCGTGCCCAATTCGAGATCTCATACTGTTGGTATCCTGCGCCTTCCAATCGCTCCATCGACCAGATATACATATCGGCTGCCAGGTCATCATCCGGCCAGTTGACCAACCCGCGGCTGGCCCACTGATGCAACCGGGTGCCTGGTTCCAGCGTTAGCGAATACAGCGAGAGGTGTTCAGGAG
>JAIOTF010000368.1 GCA_021107195.1 Anaerolineaceae bacterium
ATAAGAACCGCATGTCACCTTATCGGCTCGGGTATGGCCTCCAAATAGCGGAGGAAGATTGAGGTTTCGCCGGATTCAATCAGGTCGTTTGTGCTCTTTTGGCTGGCCTCCTCACCGGAAGTGATACTCCCCTCTTCCACGATGGGCTCTGGCTGTGCGGTGTCTCCTGCATCATCTTCTGCGAGCATCTCATTGTCATCAAGCACACCCCCGGGCAGATTGTCAGATTCGCTGGCGTCTTTGAAGGGCATCTCTTCCATTTCGTCCGGCTCGTCCGGCCAAAGATCATCTGCGATCAGCATCGCTTCTACGGCTGGCGCGGCAGGTGCTTCGACAGGCGGGGGAGGTTGCGGCACTTCGGCTGCTGGTGGGGATGTTTGCGCGGGCGGCATCACTTCGGCAGATGTTAATTGGGCCAGGCCCTTTTTGGCAGCCGGGTTGTCGGGGTTGATCGCCAATACCTTTTCAAGACACAGGATGCGTGTTTTGTTATCGTCGAAAGTGCCGGCCAGCCACAACCAGGCTGTTTCATTGCCAGGATTTTCTTGCAATGCTTGCTTGAAAAAATCCTGGGCGGTTTGTTTGTTCCCGGATTTGAAAGCTTCTATTCCTTTTTGGGTAAATCCGTCCATTTATCCCTCCTGGTGCAGCATGTTTATATAGCGCAATGTCTCTTTATTGTAATATCTTCCCGCCCGAAACGCAAATTTATCCTCGATCCCAATTACACAAATATTCTGAAATTCGCTGGCTCGATTTCTTACCTTATGCTCAATGAAGTGGTAAACTAGATTTGACTGATCACCGCACAAGAATAGTTGATAGCAGCTACAATGGAAAACCTTTTAGACAGATCTTCTTTTATTCTCGTTGTGTTTGTCCCGCAGCCGCGTGACCTTGAGATCGTACGCCTGCTGGGTTGGTATCGCATACCAATGCGCTCTGCGCCGAAGGTGATTGAAGTGGATTACCTGGCGTTTTACCAGCCCGCCTCATTTGGCAAAGGCCATCGCTGGCAGATCGAACAATTTGCCGAGCTGCGCGGTTATGAATTGGTGCGCCGGATGGACCTCTTCCGCGACGAGATGGATCATCCGAGAGCCCAGGAAGAGTATTTTAAAATGCAGGTGGGCGCAATGCAAACACTTTCCCGGCCCATCCTGGCAGAGAAATTCCGCCGCCTGACTTTTCTGTATACAACTGGTGCATTATTCCGCAAAGCACAAACGGTTTCAGATCTGGTAGTCTCTGCTGATGAGCGCGCGGGTTTATGGCGTGCACTGCGGGAACGAGTTTCCCTGGCAAATCAATATCATACCAACGATGACCTGGATTTTGAGCTTACCCCGGAACTGTTGTTGCTTTTGGGCGATTTTGGGAAGATATCCGATCAGGAAACACCCTATGAGGCACCAGGCTGGTAGAATAAAAACAAAATTATCGCCTTTCGTATTTTAATACGTATGTTCCAACTTTGGGGAACCTTTTTAGGAGGCATGGCAATGACACTCTTGATTAAAAACGGGAAATTGATCACTGCATCCGAAAGTTTTTATGCAGATATATTGGTAGAAGAGGAGCAGATCGCTCTGGTGGGTAAAGACTTGCCTGTTCCGGATAATGCCGAAGTGGTGGATGCCAGCGGCAAGTTGGTATTGCCCGGTGGTGTTGATCCGCATGTTCACTTGAACTTGCCCATGTTTGGCACGGTTTCTTCAGACGATCATTATACAGGCCACAAGGCTGCTGCATTTGGCGGCACGACTACCTGCATGGATTTCGTGCCGCATGGTCCCGGCTCGTTGAAAGAGAACATTGATGGCTGGCACGAACGCGCTGATCATCTGGCAGCGATCGATTTCAGTTTCCATGTCAATATTGAACGTTGGAGCGAACAGGTCGCAGCGGAGATTGTTGAGCTGGTGAACGACGGCGTTACTTCTATAAAAGTCTTCACCGCTTATAACGGCAGTATGCGTTTGGAAGATGGCGACATCTTCCGCGTTATGCGTGTAGCCAAAGAGAACGGTTATCTGACCATGCTGCATGCCGAAAACGGAGATGTGATCGATATTTTGGTCGCAGAAGCTGTTGCGGCCGGCAATCTGTCTCCTGAATGGCATGCCATGACTCGTCCGGCATGGGGTGCAGTGGAGGCTGTGCTGCGCGCCTCGGCCCTGGCGGGTCAGGCCGATGCACCGTTGTACGTGGTGCACATCAATACTGCTGGTGGCGTAGACCAACTCAAGTACGCCCGTGAACGCGGCCTTTCTGTGATGGGCGAAACATGTCCGCAGTATCTTTTTTTCACTATTGATAATCTGCGCCGCCAGGATGGAGCGAAATGGGTGTGTTCTCCGCCGATGCGTACACTTGAAGACAATCAGCGTCTGTGGCAGGGGTTGAAAAACGGCACCCTGCAGACAATGGGCACTGACCATTGCGCCTTTTTCTACGATGGCTCAAAGCCGATCATGTATGAAGGCAAGCCCGTGGCAATCCCCGGTAAGGAATTGGGCAAAGATGATTTCACCAAGATACCCAATGGTTTGCCCGGTATGGCAGACCGTATGCCAATCATGTGGACCTATGGTGTTCGGACTGGTTTGATGAGCGAGAATCAATTCGTAGCCCTCAATTGCACCAATCCCGCCAAGATCTTTGGATTGTACCCGCGCAAGGGCAGTTTGATACCTGGTGCAGATGCAGATATCGTTATCTGGGATCCGGATCGCTACCTGGTTTATGGTGTGGATGTGGCCCACCACCGCACAGATTACAACCTGTATGAAGGCTGGGAGCTGCGCGGCTACCCCGAAAAAGTTTTCCTGCGTGGAAAGATGATCGTCGATGGTGAGCGTTGGTTGGGCAAGGCTGGCATGGGCCGCTACCTGAATCGCCAGCCATTTTCACCAGTTCTCTAGGAATAACAAATCTAAATGCTGGTCT
The DNA here is from genome assembly GCA_021107195.1 of Anaerolineaceae bacterium. Classification (GTDB taxonomy): domain Bacteria; phylum Chloroflexota; class Anaerolineae; order Anaerolineales; family Anaerolineaceae; genus SMBSF63. The sequence continues at coordinate 2,950 of JAIOTF010000368.1, forward strand.
TACTACCGGTTGCGCTTGCATTCATTGGCGCCCTTGCAATTCTGATCTTGCAGCGGGTGCGTCCCGGCTATGGAGATTCCTGGCTGATCGCTGTGGGAATCTCGCTCATGGTCTGGGGCTTGGTTCTGGTTTTGCGCTGGCAGGAAAATGCTGTTGTTTCACTTCAGCTTTGGTGGCCGGTGGACCGTACCGTATTCTTGACTTTTCAGGCCGACCGTATTTCGTGGATGTATGCTTTCAGTTTGGCCAGTTTAGGGATGGCTGTAGTGTTGACGGCTGCTGTTCGCCTGCAATATGAGATCACCTCCTGGGTTTGGGTGGAAACATTGCTCTTGCAGGGCGCTGGCTTGCTGGTCGTGCTGTCGGGCAGCTTTACGACCCTCATTTTTGTGTGGACGATCATTGATATCGTGGAATTGTTGGTGATGCTGGTCAATGTGCGCCAGGCCTCGCTGCGCCAGGCGGCAGTTTTGTCTTTCATGCTGCGCGTAACTGGCACTTTTATGGTGATTTGGGCAACGGTGCGCAGCCAGGCTTTTGGCACGCCGCTCAATCTGTACAATATTATCCCGGAAGTCGGGCTATTATTGCTTCTGGCTGTGGGCCTGCGCCTGGGCGTGGTGCCGCTGCACCTGCCCTATGGCGAAGAGCCGCGGTTAAGACGTGGTCTGGGAACGATTGTGCGCCTCTCAGCCGCTGCGTCCAGTCTGGTCGTCCTGGCTCGGCTGCCATCCCAGGCTATCCCCGCCCAATGGTATCCATATTTGCTGGCTTTTGCCGCGCTTGCAGCCACCTATGGCGCTGCAATGTGGGCCACAACCAAAAACGAATTGGATGGACGGCCGTATCTTGTGATCGCTTTGGCAGGTCTTGCTTTTGCCTGTGTCATTCAAGGCAACCCCATTGCCAGCATCGCCTGGGGTGTCGGGCTAACCCTTTACGGCGGGTTAATTTTTCTGTTTTCCATTCGTCTTCTTCCGGTGTACGTTATCGCTGTGTTGGGCGCGGTGGGGCTCTCTGGTTTGCCTTTTACCCCCTCTGCAAGCGGTTGGGCAGGATTGATTGGCCCGCATTTTTCTGCCGCCAGTGTGTTCTTCATCCTGGCTCATGCTCTGATCCTTTTGGGCTATCTGCGTCATGCCCTGAGGTCCAGCGGGACGATGGAAGGGCTGGATCGTTGGGTGCGGTTTGTTTATCCTGCGGGCTTGGCTGGCCTGGTAATAGTCGGCTGGGCAATCGCTGTTTTTGGGCAGGCAGGAGGGCTGACAATGGGAATATGGTGGGCTTCAATCCCGCCAGCGATTTTGGCTGCTGGCGGATGGTGGCTGATTTCCCGGTCAGGGGCGCAGCAAGAGGCTGCCGAAGGCAGTGGATGGTTCACTGTTTTGGCAAAGCCGGCAGGATACTGGATTGGGGTAGTTTTCAGCCTGAGCTGGTTGTATCGATCACTGTATTTTTTGTACCGTCTCTTGCAGCGGCTGATTAAATTTTTCAGCCTCTTGTTGGAAGGGCAGGGCGGTGTGTTATGGGCCTTGCTTCTCCTGGTATTGTTGAGTACGCTGATTGCTTCAAGCGGGAGTTTATGAGCCAATATTTAGTTTATCTCCCTGTGGCGTTCCTGGTTGCCACTTCATTGATGTTGCTGCTGAGCCAGAACTGGCGTATTTGTGTTTTGGCACTGGCGGTGCAGTATTTAGCTGCCTTCTGGTTGGTGGCACTCATCTGGCCAGTGGGATTGGCTGCAGTAAAGCTGGTGGCTGGCTGGATGGCAGGGTCTTTGATCGGCGCCACGCAGCCGGAATCGGAATTAATGGATGACCACTTTAAGAGTAAGGCTGGTCGTGCACTTCGGCTTTTGGCCGCTGCGGTCATCCTGCTGGTTTCATTTACCCTTGTTCCGCAGATGCAAGAGTGGATTCCTGGCAGCACGCCCATTGTTTGGGGCGGTATCCTCCTGATTGGCATGGGGGTATTGCAATTGGGTATGACCACCCTTACCTTGCGGGTTTTCTTTGGCCTGCTGACCCTGGTGACTGGCTTTGAAATCTTATACGCCGTGGTGGAATATTCAGTGCTGGTTACGGGCATCCTGGCCTTCATCAATTTGGGCCTGGCTTTGGTATGTGCTTATCTTCTGGCTTCGCCGACCATGCAGGGGGATGCATGATGAGCGCTGCCCTCCTCTGGATCGGATTGCCGCTTGCTGTGGCTGTAATGCTGTGGCTGATGCAATCTCGCCGTTACTTTACTTTGATCACCGCAGCTGCGGTTTGTTTTGTATTAACTTTATTTGCCTGGCTGGTGCCCATTGACAGTGCTATTAAACTTGGACCAGTATCGCTGGAGTTATCTTCCACTGTGGCTATTTTGGGGCGCAGATTTGTGCTGACGAGTGGTGACAGCCGGGTGTTAGTCTTGATCTTTGCCCTGGGCGGTGTTTGGTTCCTGACTGGGCTGGTCGTGCGGGTCAACCGCTTTTTCGCTCCGCTGGGTATGGCGATGATGGCCTTATTGGTGGCGGCGCTGGCCGTTGAACCTTTTCTGTTTTCTGCCTTGTTGGTCGAAATGGCCGTTCTGGTCAGCATTCCTTTGCTCTCGCCGCCCGGCCACCCGGTTGGCAAAGGTGTCCTGCGCTATGTGATCTTTCAGACGCTGGCAATGCCATTCATTCTTTTTGCAGGCTGGGTGTTTGGCGGTGTTGAGATCAATCCGACAGACACACAATTGCTGGTTCAATCGGTTGTGCTCCTG
>JAIOTF010000016.1 GCA_021107195.1 Anaerolineaceae bacterium
AGGGAAGGGGCTGATCCGGTTTTATTTTCGATGGGAAATTGCTACGAGATGACTCTCCCATAAATCCCCATTCCGGGGGGTCTTAAAATGACAGCAGGTGCGGCGGTAAAAGCTACGCTTGTTTCTGATCATCTATGATACGGTGTACACCTGTGGTAAAAAGCACCCCATCCCCCGCCTTCCCCAAAATCTTCGATTTCAGGGAAGGGGCTGATCCGGTTTTATTTTCGATGGGAAATTGCTACGAGATGACTCTCCCATAAATCCCCATTCCGGGGGGTCTTAAAATGACAGCAGGTGCGGCGGTAAAAGCTACACTTGTTTCTGATCATCTGTGATACGGTTTACGCCTGCGGTAAAAAGCACCCCATCCCCCGCCTTCCCCAAAATCTTCGATTTCAGGGAAGGGGCTGATCTGGTTTTGCTTTCGAGGGGAGATTGCTGCGAGCTGACTCTCCCATAAATCCCCATTCCGGGGGGCTTAAATGACAGCAGGTGCGGCGATAAAAGCTGCTGCACCTGCTGATTGGGTCTCAATTGCAGAATTGTTTATTTGCCGAATTTGGCTTTGAGGAGGTCTGCCAGGGTGGGCACACCAATCTCCTGCAATTCGTAGCGCACGCGCTGCATCGGTTTATTGACTTTGACGACGCGTGTCAAATCAATCGGGGTACCGGAAACAACAATGTCGACATCAGCATTATCAATGGTCTTTTCGAGGTCACGCATTTGCTTGTCACCATACCCCATGGCAGGCAGCAGGACGCCGATTTCGGGATACTTGTTGTAGGTATCAATGATCGTACCGACGGCGAACGGGCGGGGGTCAACGATCTCGCCAGCGCCAAAGCGCTGGGCGGCGACGGTGGCGGCGCCGTATTTCATCTCACCGTGGGTGAGGGTCGGGCCGTCTTCAATGACGAGGACGCGCTTACCGCGAATGGCTTCGGGGTCGTCCACGAACAGCGGGGAAGCAGCTTCAATGATGACAGCGTCGGGATTGAGATCATGGAGATTGTCGCGCACGGTCAGGACATTTGCATAGTCAGCCGTGTCAACTTTGTTGATCACAAAAACATCTGCCATGCGCACATTGGTCTCACCCGGATAGTAGGATTTCTCGTGGCCGGGGCGGTGCGGGTCTGCAACGACAATGGTGAAGTCCGGCTTGTAAAATGAGAAGTCATTGTTACCGCCATCCCAGAGGATGATGTCCACTTCCTGCTCAGCCTGGCGAAGAATGGCTTCATAATCCACGCCGGCATAGACGATCACACCGTTGTCGAGATGCGGTTCGTATTCTTCACGCTCTTCGATAGTACATTCGTGTTTGTCCAGGTCAGCGTAGGTCTCAAAGCGCTGGACAGCCTGTTTGGCGAGGTCGCCATAGGGCATGGGATGGCGAATAGCAGCGACTTTGTAGCCCATATCGCGCAGGATCAAAGACACGCGGCGGGTGGTCTGGCTCTTGCCGCAGCCGGTGCGCACTGCGCAGACAGCAACAACGGGTTTGGTGGATTTCAACTGCGTGGCGGCTGCGCCCATCAGGCGAAAATCTGCGCCGACCGCATTCACCAACGCCGCCTTGGACATAACATAGTTATATGGAAGATCACTGTATGAAAAAACCACCTGTTCGACGTTCAAATCCCTGATCAGGCGCACGAGTTCGCTTTCCGGATAAATGGTAATTCCATCAGGATAAAGAGAACCTGCCAGCACCGCAGGGTATTTCCGGTCGTCAATGTTCGGAATCTGCGTTGCGGTGAATGCTACGACTTCATACTCCTTGTTATCCCGAAAGAAAGTGTTGAAATTGTGGAAATCGCGCCCTGCAGCGCCCATGATAAGTGTTCGTACTGGTGACATTGTTACCCTTGACTCCTTCTGTTTGAAAAAACGGGGTTAAGTTTTTTCACTTCCGACGCACGCCGGAAGGATCGTTCTTTATCCTACATCACGTCCGGTGCCTGGATGCCTAAAAAGGCGAGGCTGTTAGCGACAGCGACGCGGGCGGCTGCGACGATACGCAAACGATGACTGCGTATCGGCTCTTCAGCCTTCAACACCGGGCAGGTGTTGTAGAAATTACTGAAACCTTTAGCCAGCTCGTAAGCATGGGTAGAAATGTAAAGGGGCTTTAATTCACGAGATGCCCGGGCAACTTCACCAGGGAGGCGTGAAATAAGGTCAATAAGATGCACTTCCGCTTCCTGCATTTCATAATCAAGGGGAGCAGATGCGGGCAAGTTTACATCAGCTTTGCGCAAGATACTGTTACAGCGCACAGCAGCGTATTGGATATATGGAGCTGCCTGTCCATTGAAATCAAGCGCTGTTTCCCAATCAAAAGTAACAACCTTGGTGTTGTCACGGGAGAGCATCGAATACTTGATGGCACCCAGGGCAACGGCCTGCGCTACTTGTTGCTGCTGTGCGGGGGCAAGATCGGGATTCTTCTGCTGAACAATGGATAATGTCCGAGCAGTGGCTTCTTTTATGAGGTCTTCCAACAGGACAACCGTGCCATCGCGGGAAGACATGGTGACATTCCCCGGCAAATTGACAATCTCGTATGCAAGATGTTCACAACGGTCTGCCCAGTCATAGCCCAATAATTCAAGGGTCTTGAAAATCTGCTTCATGTATAACGACTGGCGCACATCAATTACATAGACAGAACGGTCAAGCCCGTATTCCTCAAACTTTTGAATGCCCAATGAAAGGTCTTTGGTGGCATACAAAGAAGTGCCATCAGAACGCAGCACGACCAGCACGCGGTAGACTTCCTCGGTGCCCAAAATGTCATCCAGGGGAACAATGACTGCCCCTTCAGGGCGTTCATCAACAGCGATGCCTTTCTCGATCAACGCGGCGACAATTTCTTTGCCGGATTCCTCTACATCGCTTTCATAATAAAAGCGGTCAAAGCGCACATTGAGGAGGTCGTAAATCTGCTGGAAGCCTTCCATAGACCATTGGCGGGTGGTCTTCCACAAATCAACGATATCCTGTTCCTTGCGGTCCCAGCGGGCGAACAAGGTGCGCACTTTTTCCTCAACCAGGGGGTCCTGATAGAGACGATCAGCTTCGGAATAGATGTCGCCCATCCAACGGATCTTTTCTTCGCCGGGGATTTCACCATCATGGTTTTCAAGATAGTTCCACATCCACTTGATGACATGCAGGCCGATATCGCCGATGTAATTGGCACGGACAACTTCATTACCGCCAGCATCCAAAAGATTACAAACTGCATCTCCCAGAATGACGTTTCGCAAATGGCCAACATGAAAAGCCTTGTGCGTGTTCGGTTGAGAAAACTCCACCATGACCTTTTCGCCAGTGCTGGGGTTACGTCCAAAATCACTCCCCTGCTCGAGGACAGTATCAAGAACACGCTGAGCATATTCGGCTGTTGAGAAGTAAAGATTGAGGTAGCCGCGCACGGCTTCCAATCGTTCAAATTCAACTGGCTGGCCGAGATGAACCGCTACCTGTTCGGCAAGTTCCCGGGCGCAAGCGGCGACATTGACCTTCTGTCCTTTTTGCTTTGCATCAGCAGCAGCCAATTGAAAAAACGAGGTGGAGATTCCCCAATGCGCACTGAAAGGGATCCATTTCCACCGCAAGGGAAGGTCAGGAAGACCCTGCTCAAGACAATATTCCTTGATCTGTTGGGCAATGGTTTCTTGTTCTTGTTCAAACATATTTTTTTAGTCCAGAGAAGATTTAAGATAAAAAACCGTCAGAGAGAATGGTTTGCTCAATACACTGAGCAAGCATTCGGCTGCGTTGAATCTATTATTTATTCAACGAAATCTGACGAGTGGATTATAACATATACATAAAATAAAACCGTCCCTTCGACAGGCTCAGGGTGCGGTTTATATAAATAGAAGCGGGAATTGCACGCTCCCGCAGAGAAGATGACCGCCTCCCCATAATGGGCAGGGGAGGTCATTATTTTGACTTCTGATCAAAAAACGGAAAAGAATTAGTCCATTGCAGCCAGCCGCTTTACAAGACGGCTCTTGCGGCGGGCAGCATTATTTTTGTGTACAACGCCTTTTTGTGCGGCTTTATCCAGTGCCTTGACGGCCTGAAGGGTTGCAGTTTCAGCGGCTTCTTTATCGCCGGCTTCCATAGCAGCGAAAGCTTTTCGCACGTAGGTGCGGGCTCCACCACGATAGGTACGGTTGAGCACGCGACGTTTTTCATTTTGTCGATTTCGTTTAATTGCAGACTTAATATTTGCCAAAGTACTTCCTCCGATAATACGATTAACCTATTCAAACGCAGTCAAGAATTTTACCTGATAGGCCTGATTTTGTCCAGTTCCAATAAAAGATTTGTTACAGCAATTCCCAATTCAGATTTGTAGTAACGATTTTAATTGTTAATTTCAAATACTTAACGACTGAAGTCGTACCTACGACAACGTTATTGTCATCATATTGAGAATTGCTGGATTTATGCAGATTTGGGGTCTACTTCTCACGCGAAGACGCAAAGAAAAAACCAGCAGCAGCATTCTTCTCGTAAAAATACCTTAGAACCTCAGCATGCTGCGCGTACCTCGGGGAGGCAATTGGTGATCCTGCAACCGGTGGCCGCAAAACAATCCCCCCGCTGCTTCGCAACTTCCCCCTCTTATCAAAAGGGGAAAACAAAAGCGTCCCCGTTTTCGAAAGAAAGCGGGGACGGAATTCATTAACCAAAGAAGCTTACTTATCCAGCAAGGCGGCGAGACCGGGGAGGGTTTTGCCTTCCAGCATTTCAAGGGAAGCGCCTCCGCCGGTGGAAATGTGAGTGATCTTATCGGCAAGGCCGGATTTTTTGATGGCTGCAGCGGAGTCGCCGCCGCCAATGATGCTGACTGCGTCACTGTCGGCGATGGCCTGAGCGACTTCAAAGGTGCCTTTGGCAAAGACGGGCATTTCAAATACACCCATCGGGCCGTTCCAGACGACAGTGCCGGCCCGGGAAATAACTTTGCCGTATTGGGCAACCGTTTCCGGGCCAATATCGAGAATGCGCCAACCATCTTCGATGGGAGCCATCTGCATGACTTTGGTCTGGGCGTCATTATCAAATGCGTCCGCAATGACAACGTCGACGGGCAGGCGCAGCTTGCTGCCGCCTTTAGCAAGCAGTTCGCTGGCAGTTTCAAGGGCACCTTCTTCGACGAGGGAATCGGCAACCGGGTAGCCCTGTGCCTTGAAGAATGTGTTGGCCATGCCGCCGCCAATCAGTATCTGGTCAGCTACATCAAGGAGATTATTGATGACACCAATCTTGTCGGAGATCTTGGCACCGCCGAGGATGGTGACAAAGGGGCGCCTGGGTTCAGCAATGGCTTGCCCCAGATACTGGATCTCTTTTTCCATCAACAAACCGCCCACAGCAGGCAGAAAATGGGTTACTCCTTCGGTGGAAGCATGAGCGCGGTGGGCTGAGCCAAAAGCATCATTGACATACATTTCCGCCAACGAGGCAAGCTGCTCAGCCATGGCAGGATCGTTCTTCTTTTCTTCCTTGTGGAAGCGGGTGTTTTCCAAAACAAGGACACCGCCGGGCTGCAATGCTGCTGCAGCAGCCTCAGCTACGGGGCCTATGCAATCCTCAGCAAAGGCTACTTCTTTTCCGAGCATACCAGCCAAGTATACGGCAACGGGTTTGAGCGAGAAAGCAGGGTCCGCCACGCCTTTTGGACGTCCCAGGTGTGAGCAGAGAATGACAGCCGCACCGCCATCCAGCAAGGCATTGATGGTAGGCAGAGCTGCCTGAATGCGGGTATCATCTGCTACCGCACCATCCTTGAGGGGTACATTGAAATCTACACGCACCAGGATTTTTTTCCCTTTAACATCGACATCTCTGATGGTTTGTTTACTGAACATGAACGTCTCCTTGTTTGAAAATAATAATGCGCAACCCATCTCATCCAAAGACAAGCGGATCACGCATTATTCATCAGTCTCGTATGAATTAGAGGGTCTTTGCAATCATTGCGGCCAAATCGCCGGTACGGCAGGAGTAACCCCATTCGTTATCATACCAGGTCACGACCTTGATCATACTGCCGCCCATAACCATGGTGTTAGGAGCGTCGATGATCGAGGAGCGAGGATCGCCTTTGTAGTCCATGGAAACAAGAGGTTCTTCGCTGTAACCGAGGATGCCAGATAAACGATCAGATTCAGAAGCTGCTTTGAATATAGCATTCAATTCTTCCACACTGGTGGGTTTCTCAATTTCGGCGACAAAGTCGACGAGGGAAACGGTTGGAGTAGGAACACGGATAGCGAAACCGTCAAAGATACCCTTGAGATCGGGAATGACCAAGGCAACTGCTTTGGCAGCACCGGTGGTGGTGGGGATAATGTTCTGAGCAGCGGTGCGGGCGCGGCGCAAATCTTTATGGGCCACGTCCAGGATACGCTGATCGCTGGTGTAGGAATGAATGGTGGTCATCAAACCGCGAAGGATGCGGAAATTATCATGAACAACCTTGGCAGCCGGAGCGAGGCAGTTAGTGGTGCAGGATGCATTGGAAATCACGTGATGCTTTGCGGGATCATATTTTTCATCATTGACACCCAGCACAATGGTGATATCTTCATGCTTTGCGGGAGCAGAAATGATAACTTTCTTTG
>JAIOTF010000115.1 GCA_021107195.1 Anaerolineaceae bacterium
ATCCACTCCCCGCTACCTAAGATGAACCATAGCTCGTCGGGCTATGGTTTTTTCATTAGCCCGAGGGTCTCTCGTTGGCAAGAAAATTCGAAAGGAGATTTTTGTCATGAACCATACACCCTCGGGTTCGCTCATTCTAAGTAAGGCCATTCCCTTCTTCCGCAACTACAAAATTGCAGAAGGACTCTCGGAACGAACCGTCAATTCCTATGAACGCATCCTGAATAAATGGATGGAATATCAAGGTGATGTCGAAATCGGCAAGATCACCAAACAGGAAACCACCCAATACCTGAGCTGGCTGCATACCGACTATATCCCCCGGCGCTACAACGGCCAAACTCATCCCCTCTCACCGAAAACACTGCGCAATGTATGGGTAACCCTATCCTCATTCTATGCCTGGGCAGCACTGGAATTTGAAATTCCCAACCTGATGAAAACCATCACGACACCGCGTTTCAAAGTCACACCTGTCGAACCCTTTACCCAGAAAGAAGTACAGACCATGCTGAAGGTCTGCCTCTACTCGCGGGAAGTCCATCCCGGAAATCAAAATTTTTGCCCCTGTCTTTATAGTACATGCAATGCTTTGTTAGAATAATTACAGGCTCACTCGTCTTCCAAATTTGACACAGAATTGAATGTTTTTTAAAGCATTCCCTATGCTAAAATTGATGAAAGTTCGAACATATCCTGAAAAAACTTTTTACCAGGAAATCACAATGAAATCTCCAAAAGCTACTAAAATACCTACTTACGCAGAAATTCTACATGAAATATTGTCTCCCCTAACATCTCCGATAGCGACCGAGGAACTGGCTGAAAAACTATTGCAAAAACGCCCATCTAAAGCTCGAAATCCTCGCCAGGCAGCACTCATAAAAATACGTGAAGAGACCGGCCGACAACTCGTTTACCTGGACCCGGACCATGTCGTGCCGTTGCATCTCGCTTATCAGGGCGCCCGCTATCGTATCCGATTGACCAGAGAAAATGTTGATCAAACTGCATTGTCAGGCTTTGAAAGTTTTGAGAATTATCTGCCGCCCTCGTTCAAACTGGAAAATATTACCTTTATTGACTCCCGAGGAACACCCATTCCTTTCCAAATCGTAAAGCCTCCTCACACGGTCACTTTTACCTCTGAAAAGAATGTGGAGTATCAAGAGCCTGTTTTCATTTTAAAAGCATGGTTTCGGTCCCAGAAGATATTTCACAAGCATCACATTCTGGTGACGATCGCAGATTGGGACCAGGGAGTTCTTCGGCTGGAGTGCGAAAAATTAAACGAACAAGGCGCAAGACTTTTAGCTGAAAGAAATCAGCATTTTGCGGATTCTTTCTATGAAATGCTCGAAACGACAAAATATGAAGACATTGACCTTCGTGTTGCCTTGCCAACGACCTACGCTAGAATTCCAGATAAAAATGGCTGTCCCCCCGATCATTACAGGGTAATTATCGATCAAGACCCTCGAATGATAACCAATAGATGGTCAATCCATTATGCTGACGGCGGTTTCACAATGCAAGACAGGCCGTTTATGGAAGCAACGGGCCAAAGCTTGATCGCGCCGGCTGAGTCTTACACAAAAGAGGAAGGCCAGCAGGTGTATCGCTTACGTGCGCAGCTCACACAAAACCCTTCGCTGTGGCGAGAAGTTGAACTCCAAGGCAAACAAACTTTAGAAAATCTCGACGGGATCCTGCGCGACACTTTTGAACACGATATCTTTGATCACTTATCCGGATTCTGGAAGCGGATCGCACGCAGCGGCGGAGTGCGGAAACGATATCGGGAGGTCGATTTAGGAACCATCAATCCATTTGAATATGGAGAAGGTTCGGATACGGCCATTACTGCCTTGAAGCTCCAGGTCGGAGATCAACTCAAATATGTCTATGACTTTGGCGACTGGATCGAACACAAGCTGGTGCTGCAGTCCATTAGCAGCCCGGAAAAAGGAGTGCATTACCCTCGGGAAGTGGCAAGAAACAAACCAAAATACGAATATTGCGTTGAATGCCAGAAAAATGGTCAGCAAACCGTTGCCATTTGGATTTGTTATACCTGCTCAAATGATGAACAACGTGATATCTTGCTTTGTGACCATTGCTTAAGAGAGCATGAAGATCATTATGTGAAAAAACTCCTCTATTAATGAGTAAACTGGAAAACGGTGACACACGTGGGTAATCGAAAACGTTATGCAAAAAAACAGATGGGAAAACTACCTGTATCTTTTAATGTGGGCAACTCGGTTGTTGTTAAGCCTGGGGTGAACGACCCGGATTACGGCGGCGATATCAGCGGCTGGCAGGGGAGGATCACAGAACTCATGACGGATGAAAAAGAACCCCCAACCGTTATGATCGCCTGGGACAGTCTTACGTTGAAAATGCTCCCGGAATCTTTCATAAAAGAGAGCGAAAGAGAAGGCCTGGATTGGAAAAGAATGGGCGTATCTGCTGACCAAGTAGAATTATCACAACCTCGGGATACTTTAGCCGCGGTGAAACGAACGGCTAAAGAGATTTCTGCGCAGTATGAATGGGCTCATCTTGGTGAAGAAGGTGAACGTATTCAAAAAGTTTTAGATGGGGCCAATAAAAAAGGAGAAATGGCCGCATTTAAGACCTGGGCCAAATATCTGAACAAAATATTAACGTTTCCGTTTGAAGCCGAGGTGACTGAATGGCAGGAACGCGGCCCGTTACAGACAGGTGATCGGGTTACTATCTTGAGTTTTGAAGATATCGAGGATATGTACGGGATATTGGCAAATATTAAAGCCAAACGTGGAAAATATTATGTCTTCCCGCTCTGTGATTTGAAAGCCATCTACCCAAAATCACCCAACTATCAACCACTGGATGATTATGCTGTTTGGTTCGCGAACCGATAATTGAGGATTAAAATATGCCCCCAAAAAATAAAAGTTTGTCCGTTCCAGTTGCCATGCAGCCACGCTATAAAGAAATCGTCACTTTGACAGATATGCTTTGCCAGGAACAATTGAATTCCGAATATGCTGCGCTTGCCAGAGCGCTGACAGCAGCCCTGGCCCGCAAACGCCCCTCTCCTTTAATAGGTGGACGAGCAAAGACCTGGGCATGCGGGATCATCCACACAATAGGCTTTGTCAACTTTCTTTTCGATAAAACCCAATCGCCGCACATGCGCGCAGGCGAATTGTACGCCTGGTTTGGTGTTGCCAGCAGCACCGGCGGCAACAAAGCCAAACAAATCCGGGATTTAATGCGAATCTCTCGATTTGACAGCAAATGGATGCTGCCCAGCATGATAGAAAAAAGCGCACTGGTCTGGATGGTTTCGGTGAACGGTTTGATCATGGATGCACGGTCATTGCCTTTCCCGCTGCAGGAAGAAGCTTATCGAAAAGGATTGATCCCGTATGTTCCCGGAGACATTGAACCAGAAAAATAATCTTTTCTGTGAAATCACCCTAGAAGAAAGTACCGCAACTGTTCCAGTCACCAACTGAGATTTACAGATGGTTTTATACCTGACGCGAATATACTTTGCTTCTCTTTTCTGCATAAGATAGTAGCTGCTTTGCTTGCCAAAGTCGAGATCAAACCAGTGATGGAAAAGAACCTTGCCTGAAATTTGGCAGAATATAGTTGAACGACTTTCCTGGGCGTTACCAGCAAACAGACGCAAATCGAAAGCGAATTCCGGACAGTGGCTCGCGGCATAGACGATTGGATTAATACCGGGGAATCCGATAAAATTGATATACTGGTGAAAAAGTTGATACCCAAACTCGGCAAAGACGATTTTTACGAACTCAACTGGAGAGGACAAACATGACCCCAAGCGGTGGTTATTGGGTGCACGACCCTGGTTCTGGCGGCAAGAAGATTCCAGCCATTGTTCAGGCGGATGTCATCAAGCGCATTACCCAAGTGGCCCAGGAACAGTACAAGGGGCGCTATACTCGCCTTGACATTCGCTTCCGGGCCCAATTCTGTTACATTGACGCCTACACCGAGCCAACCCTCGCGGATGATTGGCCGCCGTCAGGTTGGCACGAAACCCGCGAAGAAGCTTTAGAACGCCTGCGAAATACACCTACCCACCTGTGCCGCTTACGCTATTTCGGAGACGATAAATGGGGCTTTTCTTTTTATACCTATAGCCACGAAAAATATGAGTTGTGTGTTTACCCCAACGGCGAATTTATCGGCAAGCCCGAAGAAGCCTTTCTTGCCTCAGCCGTTTATTTAGATAACTAAAAGGAGTCTTATGCCCAAGCAACCAGCTATTCCTCTCGAAATAAAAGCTGAAGTCCAAAAATTGGTGGATGAGTTCAACCGTAAATATTTTAAAAGAAGCGCACCGCTCCTGCGTATGATTCCGGGCAACAATGTATCCATCGGTTATACAGCGCGTTTCAGGGGGAAATTTCTGTATCTCGACCGTGTTGAACAAGGCATGCCTTCACACATCTGTCGGCTCACCTGGACTGGCGCAATGGACACATGGGAATTTGCCATCTACAAATATTCCAGCGAGCGTTACGACCCCAACGAATGGTTTTTCCCAGGCGCAGAAGAATTAGATGGCACCGTCACCGGAGCGATGGAAGCAGGGATGACAGCCTACCCCATCTAACCAACACCTGCGTCTGCAGGCATTGTCCCTCTGGTTTTGGGGTTTGTCTGTAAACTTATCCTGCCGGATTTCCAATGTTCATTTATTCTATTCTGGCGAAACTAAAGTACCATAATACTCTTCCTTCAATTCGTTTTACCTCACAATTTCAGGCAGGTAGAGCAAATCGCCGGCACAGGACTTCGACATTGGTTCTTCCCGCCACATCAATCCTTAAATCGTTAGGTTTCATTCACCAAAACAAAAAGCTTTTGCTGGAGTAAAAACTTTATGAAACTATCCACTCAAGACGCCAATCTGTATTTCAAGCTCATGTGGTCACTTCAAAACTATGTGAATCTGAAGTTGGAGATTCTGCCAGAAATTGTGACCGTTGATGAATACGAAGAACTTCCCTCGTCGAAAAAACTCGGTGTCAGAAATGCGCTCTACGAGCATATCGAACTTATTGATCCTTACCTGAAAGAGAATCCGCAGAAATTATCCAGCGCAGAACTGGAAATCATCAGGAGCTGGAAAAAGTTCCAACGCGGCGATTTTTTCATTGAACGCCTGCTCAAGAAATATGCTGTTTTCATTGGGGGCGATCAAGTCTATGCCGTCCTGGCACTTTACGAATCCTTTGACGAAGTCCTTCCCTATGTGAGGCTGCCATATTATACAAAAGCCGTTCTGCTACCTTTCAAAGGAAAGATCATCTATGATGGACTATTACAAGGATATGCCATTTCATTTGGGGGTGGAATAAAGAATGACTTGAAAGAGACCTACCTGGCCGCAAAACAGAATGGCCAGATTATCGAGAGCTTTGATCCCCAAAAACAAACAGCAAAAAACGCGGTGAGTAAGCAGGCAATCAAGGAATTGGGGCCAATCATTGAGGAGATTTCGCAACAGGCAAAGAAATTACGCTCAAGCAGTGGTGCACCCGCAATTCATAGCCCGGCATTTAGTTTGGTAAAAGCCAGCATCAAATTAGCGAAACTGGCAATTGAAAATCCAAACGATGCTGATGAGCTCTGGAAAGCACTGAAGAAAATAGAAAATGCGGCCAGAAAAGCTGAAACGGTGCTGTATCGATCAGAATATTATTAGTTTAACCACCTCGTATTGGATACTGGTAAATCAAAATCCATATCAAATTAACTGCAACTTGAAAAGTAAGGGTAACAAGGTGTCATGATGCCAAGAAAACCATCCCGTATCTATCAGCTCAAAGTTACACTTAATGGCTGTCGCCCGCCTATCTGGCGGCGAATTCTGGTGCCCGGCAATACCACTTTACTCAAACTGCACGACATTATACAAATCGTCATGGGATGGGAAAGTTACCACCTGCACATGTACACAATCGGAGGAATAACCTACGGCGATCCGGCAGATGACGAATATGGCGATTTCGGAACTGTGAACGAAGCAAACTACACATTGAACAAAGTAATCCATGGCGAAGGTCAACGTTTTTCCTACGAATATGACTTTGGCGATAGCTGGGCTCACACTATTTTGGTGGAGAAAATCCTGCTCCCTGAAAAAGGCACTCGCTACCCGCTGTGCTTAAAAGGAAAACGCGCCTGCCCGCCAGAAGATGTGGGCGGTGTTTGGGGATATATGAACTTTCTGGAAGCGATCCATGACCCAACCCACGATGAACATGAAGAGTATCTGGAATGGATTGGCGGTGAATTCGATCCGGAAAAATTTGATCTGGAAGACGTGAATGCCCAATTGCGCTCAATGGGAAGTGGTCTAAGCGCTGAAGCTAAGAATACCTGGGCTATTGATGAAGCAGAACTCCAAACGGATGATATGGCTGACACTATATCCGCCTGGATGCAGACCCTGCCAGTTGAACAGATAGAGGTAGCAGAGAACCTCCCGCTGCGCAAAGATATGCTCACCTTGCTCTCCTACTTGCGTGACAACAAAGTCACCGGCACACAATCCACGGGTAATTTTCCATTGAAAGCCGTGTACGAGATTTGTGCCAAATTTGTAAAACCGCTGAAGTTGGACAAAAAAATTGGGGAGACCGTCGTCTATCGCGTGCGGAGCGAAAGCAAAGTCTGGCCGCTCTACTTTCGCCACATATTGGCATCCGTTGCAGAATTGATCACTGGCGGCCCAGGCAGGCGTTGGAAACTGACAGTTCTTGGAGAAAATTTCCTGACCGCTCCGGCCCCGATTCAAGTCTGGGGCATGAGCATTACCTGGTGGACCCAAATTAATTGGGCAATCGCTTCTCCTTATGAATTTGGAAATGGCTATATGCCATCCGGGTTTTCAAAGCACGCCATCAGACACCTGCTTGATCTGCCAATAGAAACACAGGTAGCATTTGATCTTTTCGCTGACGATCTGATCAAGGATGCCAGCCTGATCTTGTCGATCCAGGATCAAGACAGTGCTCATCGCATTTTGCGAAGTATGATGAAATGGACGGTGGTCAACCCCCAACTTGATTTTGGTATCTTACAAGCTGAATATCAACCACACAAGTCTCTCGGTGAGCAATACCAGGAACTATCCACGATCCAAATCAC
>JAIOTF010000040.1 GCA_021107195.1 Anaerolineaceae bacterium
CGACGTGAGCAGTTTGCGGGCGGCGGGCTGAGATTCCTGAATATATTGCAGTGCCCCGCCTGCAGCACGAATGGCCAGATTCATGTGGAGCAAGCCGTATCCATCCAGAGAGGTGACTTCAAAATGAGTTTTGAGCGCTTGTTCACAGCGGCTCAGCTCGTAATGCCAGGCAGGCCAGTGGCTGATGTGACCGGGCAGATCGCCGTTTAACTGTATCTCTTCCGGGATGAGGATTTCTGCTGGATGCAGGCGCATGATCTCGGCGCGTACCAACAGTTCAATTTCATTGCCCTTTAGCTCGGTAGTGGAAAATTCGCCTGTGGTGATATCAGCATAGGCAATGCCTGCTTTTTTATCTTCTATGAAGATGCTGACCAGGTAATTATTATGATCGCTGCGCAGGAGTCCAGGTTCGTCGATAGTGCCGGGGGTAACCACACGCACGACTTTGCGCTCAACCAACCCCTTTTTGGGGACAGGGCCGACTTGTTCACATATAGCAACATGATACCCTTTTTCGATCAGGCGTGAGAGATAGTTCTCGGCGGCATGGTAGGGGATTCCCGCCATGGGAATTCGCTTGCCTTTGGCAACATTCCGTGAAGTGAGGACAATGTCCAGTTCACGGGATGTGATCTCGGCGTCCTGGTCAAACGTTTCGTAGAAATCACCCAGACGGAAAAACACGATTGCATCAGGATATTGTTTTTTGATATCCAGGTATTGACGACGGATAGGCGTAACTTTTTCAGACATGCTACCATTCTAAGATGAGCTGCGCTTTTCGGCAAGGGAAATGTCGGCATAGGTTGAGAATTCAAGTTGGGATTGAAAAAAGGGTGGAGGATTGATGAAAATTCGTGTAGCCGCTATTTAATCAACGTTTTTAATAAGATCAAGGGTAATGGTAATATTGTGGTAATTTTCAAACAGAATGTGCTACTATAGTACAGGAATAAATAAAGAGTTTGATAATAATTTGCATTGGTTTGAATGGCAAGGAAAACAATCATGGAACAATCTATTCAACCGGGGCTGCCAAATAATGAGCAGCCAGAAACACATGAAACAGAAAATGCATTGGATGGTGTCGAAATCGGTGTTGGAACCTGGGCCTGGGGGGACCGTTTATATTGGGGGTTTGGCCGGGGATATGGCGAGAGAGATTTGCGAGATGCATTCCATTGGCTGCTCAAAAGCGGTGTGAATTTCTTTGATACAGCCGAAGTCTATGGACAAGGGAACTCTGAGGAAATGCTCGGCAGATTCCTGGGAGAAGTGGACCAACCCGTTAAGATTGCAACGAAATTTATGCCGCTTCCCTGGCGATTATCACGCAAGGCGCTCTTGCGGGCGCTGCAAAAAAGTTTGAAGCGTCTTGGTTTGAAGCGGATTGATTTGTACCAGATGCACATGCCGCTGCCACCAGTCACTGTTGAGACATGGATGGGGGCGATGGCGGAGGCATTTCAGGATGGACTGATCCGGGCAGTGGGTGTTTCTAACTATAATCGGGAGCAAATGCAGCGTGCTCATGACGCTTTGACAGGCGAAGGCATTCCCCTGGCGTCTAATCAAGTTGAATATCATTTACTTAATCGGCGTGCCGAAAAGAGTGGGTTATTAAAACTCAGCCAGGATTTGGGCGTGCGTCTGATTGCATATAGCCCGCTTGCTTCAGGCGTTCTTTCCGGAAAATACACGCCGGATCATCCGATACAAGGCATTCGCGCCAATCGCTACAACCGGGCAACATTGGGGAAGGTGCAGCCTTTGATTAGAGTTTTGAACAAAATCGGGGCAGCGCATGAGGGCAAAACGCCATCGCAAGTTGCGCTGAATTGGGTGATTTGCAAGGGATTGATTCCTATCCCCGGGGTCAAAACACTGGAGCAAGCCCAAATGAACAGTGATGTGTTGGATTGGCGGCTGAGTGAGGAAGAAGCGGCTTGGCTGGATGAGACCAGCGATGCGGTAATGGAAATGGTTAAAACACGCGACTCTTCAGAGGATATTTCCGTATAGTTAATGGATAACGGAAAGAATTTTATGAAGGAGTCGATCATGGAAACACAAATATCACAACGTCAACGATTGCGCCGCTCGCGGCATGACAGAGTATTAGCCGGCGTTTGCGGCGGTCTGGCAGAGTTTTTTGGCATCAGCACATTTTGGTTTCGTTTAGCTTTCTTGCTGCTGTTTCTGCCTGGTGGTTTGCCGGGGATTGTGCCTTATACCATTCTTTGGATCATTATTCCAAAGGCGCGTTAACCACATAGTGATTGAAGTGAATGAGCCGGTGGAGATTTGCTCCCCGGCTCTTTTAGGTTAACAGTGTGTCAAGCCATGACCCCGTAGGCTTCGGTGAATGCAGCCTGAGCATAGGGGATAGAGGCATAAGCAAATCCACCATCTCCCCAATGTGTGCCCCAACTATTGCGCACGATGAAACGATCTTCGGTGTACCCAACTAAAGCAACCGCATGACCGGCGGGCGCAGGTGGCTTGTGGTATTCATCCAAATTGCCATTGGTGGATGTTGCGTTCCACCAGGAGTCGTCCACGTCAAGGCGGGTCAGGATAGGTCCTTCGGTGGCGATCCAGCGTTTCCAGTCGGTGATGTTGCGCTGTAGGTTGAAATAGCTGATGATGCGCAGCTGGGCAGCCAGAATGTAGAATTGGCGGCTTGTGCCGGCGTACAGTTCGCTGTCCTGGAAAGGCAGCACTTCGGATGCCACAAGGCCATACTTACGGGCAACGTCCAGAGCGGCTTTCAGGCTGGTACCTGATTGTTCAATGAAACTTGTGGGGCGCTGGTTGAATTCGTCAGTTTCCTTGGCTGCCATCCAGATGTACCGCACCGAGAGGAGTTGTTCGGGCGTGATGCGTTCTGTTCTGACAAGATGCCAGCGAAGAACAGAATCGGCCGCGGCCCATCCAACACAGGAGCCTGTAGCGCCCTGGTCGCCAATTTGCCACCAATCTTCACGCAAGTCCACTGATCCGGGCAGGATTTCAGGTTCCGGGGCAATCACCGAAACGGCGTCTGCATCAGCCAATAGCCAGTCGCTGGTCACGTTGGATGAAGGGACACAATTTGTAATTCGAACGATTTTTTGTTTCGCCATCATAGCTCCTTTTTGGGGATTGTAAATGTCTGCGCTGGAAGGCCAGAGATGTATCATGGAGGTGCATTCCAGTATCTGATATCCAGAATAGTCAATTTAGTAATTCGATTATAGCAAATTGAGGTTTTCTTACCGGGCACTTTGATATATAGGGCCTACGCATGAAATTTTGAGGTTAATCAACGCTCAAAAATGACAAAAGTAAG
>JAIOTF010000376.1 GCA_021107195.1 Anaerolineaceae bacterium
GCAAAGATTACCTTGCTACTGTCGTTTTTGGAGCATAATTTCATGCGTAGGCCCTGGCATGGACAATTGTATGGTTTGTGCCCCTGCCTGATGTCTCCTTTCCTTTCTTGTAAAGGGTGCAAGTTTAGCACCATACCATTGCGTGCACATCTGACCTTCGCAAGCGATGCCAGTTGTGAGATAATTCGGTGTTATGGGAACATTCCCTTTATAATTAAAATGGTTTCATTTTGTCTAGATACCGAAAATGCGGTATGAATGGTTGGAAAACTCTCGATAGGTTTAAAAAGACCATTTTTACATTGAAATGAATGTCGCAGAGCCGATATGGCAGATCAAGGAGTTGGCGTGAAGTTTGAAAAATTATGTGTCCTGGGATTAGGATATATTGGGCTGCCGACAGCCAGCACGTTCGCCTCACACGGTTTGAAGGTGGTGGGCGTGGATGTCAACCCACGAGTTATCGCAAGTCTGAATCAAGGGAAATTGCATATTTATGAGCCAGGTCTGCGCACGTTGGTACAGGCAAGTTTGCGCTCCGGTAATCTGGTGGTGCGCCAGCAGCCTGAAACAGCGGATGCTTTCATCATCTCGGTGCCAACGCCGTTTAAAGAAGACAAGAAAGCGGATCTGAGCTTCGTCACTTCGGCCACAGAGGCGATTGTGCCGCACTTGCGCAAGGGAAACTTGGTGGTACTTGAATCGACCTCGCCGCCGCGCACTACCACTGATGTGGTCGTTCCCATTTTGGAACGCTCGGGTTTGCAGGCGGGGCAGGATTTCATGCTCGCCTATTCGCCGGAGCGAGTGCTGCCGGGTCAGATCCTGCGTGAATTGATTGAGAATGCACGCGTGATTGGCGGTATTGACCAGGCCTCGGCAGAGGCCGGGCGTGATCTGTATGCTATCTTTGTGCGCGGCGAGATCATTCTCACGGATGCCACCACGGCCGAGATGGTCAAATTGATGGAAAACACTTACCGGGATGTGAACATTGGCATTGCCAACGAATTCTCCCGGCTGGCAGACCGCTTTGGGGTAAATGTTTGGGAGGCGGTGCAGATCGCCAACCTGCATCCGCGAGTGTCTATCCTTGGTCCGGGAATTGGCGTCGGTGGACACTGCATCAGCGTTGACCCCTGGTTCTTTGTGGAAGCTGCACCCGATATCACGCCGCTGATCGCCACGGCACGACGGGTCAATGATGGCCAGCCGCGTTTTGTGGTGGATTTGATTCGTCGTGAGATGGGCGAAGACCTGCACAACCGGCGGCTGGCAGTTTTGGGGCTGGCCTACAAGCCCAATGTGGATGACATGCGTGAAAGCCCGGCGGTGGATATTGCCAGGTTGCTTGCCGAATCTGGCGCTCAGGTCAAAGCCTTTGACCCCTTCAAGCCCGAATTGCAGATCCCGGGTGTGGATGTCGTATCTTCATTAGAAGAAGCAATTGCCGATGCCGAAGCGTTCGTGCTGACGGTGGGGCATAAAGAATTATGTGAAATCGATCCGGCTGCTTTGGCCGACAAAACCGAGGCCCGGCTGGCCCTGGATATGATCCATGGCTGGAAAACGGAGAATTGGCAGCGGGCAGGTTTTACAGTCAAAGGGCTGGGGATTCGGTAGGGGATCATGTCCGATTTACGCGTTCTTTCCATTTTTGGTACCCGCCCGGAGGCCGTCAAGATGGCGCCGGTGGTCAAAACGTTGGCCGCTACGGCAGGCATTGAGTCCCTGGTGTGTGTGACTGCCCAGCACCGCGAGATGCTCGATCAGGTGCTGGATTTGTTTGATATCCAGCCGGACATCGATTTGAATTTGATGCGGCCTGCCCAGACTCTGGCAGAGTTGACCGCTTCAATTTTTACTCATCTCGATCCCGTGCTGCGTGATCTGCGCCCGGATTGGGTGCTGGTGCAGGGTGATACGACCACTGTTATGTCCGCGGCGCTGCTTTCCTATTACCATCGCATCCGCATCGGGCATGTGGAGGCTGGCCTGCGTACTGGCGACAAGTGGCAGCCTTTCCCGGAGGAGATCAACCGCCGTGTGGCAGGCGTAGTGGCAGACCTGCATTTTGCCCCCACTGAGCACAGCCGCCAGAATCTGCTGGCCGAGGGTGTGCCGGATGCCAATATTCTCGTTACCGGCAATCCGGTGATTGACGCCCTGCAGGAGATCGTGCGCCGTCCGGCCCCGCCGGAAGCCGCTCAATTGCTTGCGGAGAAGGATATTCGCCCCGGCGGACGAGAACTGGTATTGGTCACGGCCCACCGTCGCGAAAATTTCGACCAGCCGCTGGAAAACATTTGCCAGGCACTGCGTGAGCTGGCGGAGACTTATCCACAGCGGTTGGAGCTGGTTTATCCTGTTCATCTCAACCCCAATGTGCAGGACCCTGTGCACCGCTTGCTGGCGGATGTGTCCAACATCACCCTCCTGCCCCCGCTGCCTTACCTGCCGCTGGTGCATTTGATGAAACATGCAAGGATGGAGTTGACCGATTCGGGCGGTATTCAGGAAGAAGCCACTGCCCTGGGTGTGCCAACCCTGGTGCTGCGTGAAGTCACCGAGCGGCCGGAAGGCGTGGAAGCAGGTGTGTTGAAGCTGGTGGGTACTGATCGCGAGCGCATCGTGAGCTCGGCCCGTCATCTGCTTGAAAATGAAGCGGCGTATCAGGCTGTGGCTGCGGCCAAAAATCCTTTTGGGGATGGGCATGCCGCCGAGCGCATCGTTGCTGCACTGCTGGCTGCGTGAGAAAGCGGGCTGTACACGAACGTAGGGGCGCATGGCATGCGCCCATCAGCATGTTCAGTTTGAAATGCCTGTTGTGGTAATAAGCGTCGGCTAACTTTTTTCAGGCCAGGGTGGGAAATCCCTCCCCTCTGCGCAGGGATGCTACGCTACTTGCTGCTTCGCGGCATCCCCCTTCACCCTTTGGGTATGATGTGACAAGGGGGACGAAAGGTGTGCTCAAATGGTGGGTGAAGCTGCTCTGCAAATCTCAGCCCTCTTTACGACAGGCTCAGGGCGCGGCTTGAATTGCTTCTTGTAGTAATAAACCCTTTGGGAATTTTGATTAGTTTGGTTTGATGAGAATCCCCAGGGCGGGGACAGGTTTACCCTTCGGGTATGATATCAAAACTTGTCCCTACGAAAAACCA
>JAIOTF010000332.1 GCA_021107195.1 Anaerolineaceae bacterium
CACCGACCGAACGAATTTTCAGACCCCAGGTCGTTTTGAACAAGAAGTACCAGACCACCAGCACCAGCAAACCGGCGATATAGACAGTCGGTACCTGTTGAAATAACACTTCACCAAGCACAGGTATCTTGTTGAGCAGCGGGATCACCAGGGGCTGCAGGCCATTGACCCGCTCACTCAGGGTCGAAAATGCCTGGCGGTAAAAGTAGTTTGAAAGACCAACCCCAAACACAACGAGGGTGATACCACTGACAATCTGGTCGGCACGCAAAGTTACCGAGAGCCAGGCCATCAAGAGGCCCATCAACATGCCAGCCACAAAGCCGGCCAGCAGGCCGATCCACGTGCTGACTTCACTGCCCTCTGGCACGATCATATTGCTTTCGAGATAAAAGGCTGTCATGAAACCGGTTACTGCGCCGATGGACATGATGCCTTCCAACCCGAGATTGGTCACGCCTGAACTTTCAGTAATAATTTCGCCCAGAACGGCGATCAGAATAGGAACAGCCAGGCGAATACCGGCGTTCAGCAAAGAAACCAGGAATCCCCATTGAAGGATCAAGTCCCAATTCATGAGTCCATCCTCCTTCTGGCGGTTGCGTCTACTGCCAGCACCGAGAGCACGATGACCGCCTGAATGGCATCTGCGAGTGATACCGGCAATCCATAGACCACATGCATGGATTCAGCCCCAATGATCAATGCGGCAAAGAAAAGTGCCGCCACAGTGACACCAATGGGATTCATACGCCCCAACAAAGCCACCAGAATTGCGCTGAAGCCATATCCCTGGGAAATGCCCCCTTTCAAACGGGTATGCAGGGTGGCAACCTCAATGATGCCAGCCAAGCCTGCAAAGCCGCCGCTCAATACGAGCACAAAGACAATAATCTTTTCCACATTGACCCCTGCGTAACGAGCTACCGAAGCCCGCGAGCCAACCGCCCGAACGCGAAAGCCCAGAGGGGTTGACCAAAGCAAGGTGTATATGACCGGCACCAGCAACACAGCAATCAAAACACCGAGGTGGACGCGCGTACCAAACAACAGGGGTAATTTGGTCACCTTGTCAAACTGGGCACTGACCGGCAGATACCCTCCCGGTTCCTGAAGAGGACCCCGCGCCAAATACTCCATCAACAAAATGGCAATATAGTTCAACATCAAGGTTGAGATGATCTCATTCATTCCCATCCTGACCTTCAAAAAGGCGGCAACATAAGCCCAGACCATACCACCAACAATGGCCGCCAACAACATCAACGTCAACAAAAGAGGGCGTGGCAGATCCGTCAGGTAAAGCGCAACCAGGCCGCCAAACAGAGCCCCCATGTAATACTGGCCTTCTGCACCAATATTCCAGATCTTGGCCCGGAAAGCAGTGGTGAGACCCAATGCGATCAAGAGCAAGGGGCCAGCCTTCAATAATGTCTCTGTGATCTGGCGTTCCCCGCCAAATGCCCCTTTCAACATGGTTTGGTAAGCGCCTATCGGGTCAGCCTTTGCCAAAAGGATCAAGAACGCGCCGATGATCAAACCGATCAAACATCCCAAGACAGGGGCACCGATAGAGACCAGAGCCTGCGGCAGGTGTCTTTCCTGATTTGTTGTGGTGCTTTTGCTCATGCAGCACCTCCTGTCTCCAAAATTTCGCAAGAAGGAAGCCCTTTGCCGCCAGCCATCATCAAACCAAGTTCATTGATGTCTGCCTGATCGATATCCATGACACCCACAATGCGGCCTTCATACATGACAGCAATGCGGTCGGAAAGGGTGAGTATTTCCTGTAATTCCGTTGAGAACAAGAGGATAGCCTCACCGGCATCCCGCTGGGCAATCAACTGGCGATGGACATACTCGATGGCACTCACATCCAGACCGCGGGTTGGCTGAGCAGCTATCAGAATCCGCGGCTGGCGAGCCAGTTCACGCGCCAGGATCATCTTCTGAGCGTTGCCGCCGGACAGTTTGCCTGCTGCCATTTCGATGGAAGGCGTTCGCACATCGAATGATTTGACCAATTCCTCTGCTTGCTGACGAATGGCCTTCCAGTTCAACCAACCGCGGCGGGTAAATGGTTTTTGACCAATGCGCTGTAGTACAAGATTCTCTGCAATGGTGAAATCTGAAAGCACCCCCATGCGGTAGCGATCCGAAGGAATATGCGCCAGACCGCAGTTACCCACCTCTTTTGGGGAAGCATTGGTTACGTCTTCACCGCAGATGGCAACGCGCCCGGCATTCGCCTTGCGCAATCCAGCAATGACTTGTTCCAGCTCGGTTTGACCATTGCCTGCCACACCGGCGATTCCCAGGATCTCGCCTGCCTTGACTTCAAAGCCAACATCATACAATGTCTGTAATTCACGAGCATCATTCGCACATAACCCCTCGACCACTAAAACGGCTTCTTTGGGCTGCGCCGGGTTTTTTGAAACCTGCAACAGCACTTCGCGGCCGACCATTTTTCGGGCCAGGTCTTCCTGTCCAGTCTGGCTGGCCTGCACGGTGTCAATCACTTTTCCATCCCGCAGGACAGTGATGCGGTCGCTGACCGACAGCACTTCATTCAGCTTATGCGAGATGAAAACAACCGATTTCCCTTCTTTGGCCAGGACGCGTATAATTTCCAAAAGTTGTTCGGCTTCCTGCGGGGTCAAAACAGCGGTGGGTTCATCCAAAATGAGAATTTCTGCACCGCGATACAACGCTTTCAAAATTTCTACGCGCTGCTGTTCACCCACCGACAGGGTCCAAACTTCTGCTTCAGGATGGATCGATAAACAATATCGATCAGATAATTTCTTGAGGCGCGCATATACCGCTTTTTGGTCCTCAATATGAGGTTCGCGCGGGGAATGCTGGCCCAAAATGATATTTTCCGCCACGGTGAAACGCTGCACAAGCATGAAGTGCTGATGAACCATGCCCAAACCAAGCGCAATTGCATCGCGCGCGGTTTTGAGATGGATGGGTTTTCCGTTAAGCAGGATTTGTCCTTCATCCGGCTCATACAGCCCATACAAAACATTCATCAAGGTCGTCTTGCCAGCGCCGTTTTCACCAAGCAGGGCATGGATTTCTCCTTTGCGAAGCTCGAAATCTACGCCATCATTCGCAATAACGCCAGGGAATTTCTTGACAATACCCCGCATTTCCAGAATGGTTTCACTTGCCTGGCTCAATTTCGTATCCTTTTTTAAGAAACATTTTTTGGCGGCGCCCCCAATAATGGGGACGCCGCGCACAATTAACTTTAACTGCCTGGTTTATTCAGGAACAAACTCGATAACCAGGTCCCCTGCCTCGACGGCCTTGAATGCCGCATCAGCAGCTTCAACAGCTTCTGCCGGGATAGCGTCTTTCAAACCATCATTGTAGGTATAGAACATGGCGCCATCGGCGATCCCATAACGATAGAAAGGATTATCGAAAGATCCGTCGAGGGTCTGGGCCAACATATCAGCAAACATAGGCTCCAGGTTCCACATCAGATTGACCAACACCACATCGGGGCCATTCTCGGTCATATCACCAACATAACCGGTCACATAGCCGCCAGCCTCTTCGGCAGCAGCGATAGCGCCCAGGGCCGGGCCTTCACCACATTCGATCCAGAAATCAACGCCGGCATCGGCCTGAGCCAAAGCAGCTTCTTTGGATTTGGCAACATCGACCCAGTCGCCTGCGGCGGTGGCAATCAGCGTTGCATCGGGGTTGACAGTCTGAGCGCCAGCCAGGAAAGCTTCACCAATAGCGTGGCAAACCGGAATGTCAAAACCGTAGATAGCGCCGAGCACACCGGTCTCGCTCATGTAGCCAGCGATGATACCGATCGGGTAAGCAGCTTCATAGAAAGGCTGGTCGTAGTCAGCAATATTGGTGTCTGTACGCCCAATACCGCCACCCCAGGCAAAGTTGGTATCGGGGTATTCAGGGGCAATTTCGAACACAGCATCCTGGTAACCAAAGGAATGGGCAACGATCATGTCGTAGCCTTCTTCGGCGTATTCACGGATCACGCGCTGGGCATCACCATCACCAACATTTTCAGAAAAGGTAACTTTCACGCCACTGTCGCCCAATGCCATGGTGGCATTGTAACCAGCTTCGTTCCAACTGTTGTCATCCCACGGGCCGGTCAAAACAACAGCGAGAGAGCCAGCATCGTCGGCTGCAGGTTCTTCAGCAACGGGTTCTTCAGCAACGGGTTCTTCTGCGGCGGGTTCTTCTGCGGCGGGTTCTTCGGCTGCAGGTTCTTCGGCAGCAGGCTCTTCTGCGGCAGGAGCAGGCGCAGCGGGTGCGCAAGCAGAGAGCAGCAAAGCCAAAACCAGCAAACCAGCAAAAACGATATACTTCACGGATTTCATTTTCTTCTCCTGAAAGATATTCTTGTTTAATTGAACGATACGGGTGGACCCTTGACACAAAAAGCATGCCCTTATTCTCTTAATAACAGGATAACTGTTACAAATGGTTGAAAGCCCTGCATCATGATCCTGTATCAGAGATCAGCTTTCTTGCGTCAGCAGCCCACAGCACAATGTGAATTTCTCTTTTCTTTTTATCTCTCCTCCAAGTTCACCTCCTCAAAATCTGTATTTTAGTTTCGTGATTGGCTTTCACGGGCTTTCCAAACGTGTCACCAGTATTTTTATCCCGGAACGATCCCGAAAAATCCTTTGTTCAACAATCCTTGCATTCAAACAACAACGAAAAACGGGGAATCTTGTACATCTATCTTTAAATGGTGCCCCTGTACAATATGTAATATCGGCCTTCCAGTCTCTATACTATTCTTCCGACAGGCGGAACAGAAAGTCCGCCCATCGGGAATAAATAACTTCAGCCTACCTTGTCCTGCAATGCCTGCCAAACCCGTTCCGGCTTTAGCGGCAATTCACGCACCCAGATACCGGCTGCATTGTGAACGGCATTGACCAGGGCCGGCGCAACGCCGTCAATGGTCAGCTCGGAGATGGATTTTGCGCCAAATGGCCCGGATGGATCGTTGGTTTCTACAAAGATGACATCCATCACGGGCAGCTCATTGGCCTTGAAGATATGGTAATCACCAAAACGAGCATTGAGCACGCGCCCCTGGTCATTGTGTACGGTTTCCTCACTGCGGGCAAAACCCAGTGCCTGTGCCATGCCGCCAGTAACCTGCCCGGCAGCGGTGCGAGTGTTGATCACGCGGCCGCAGTCGACGGCCATCAGCATGCGGTCGACGGTCACTTCGCCGGTTTCCATATCCACGGTTACTTCAACAAACTGAGCAGCGGTCGGGGGCGGGCTTTTATGACTGACGTTCGAAGCGGTAGCCATGATCTGGTGCTGATCCATCTGGTGGAGACTGCTCAAGGCAACCTCACCCATCGTAACGTATTCGCCATTGGGGGCAATCACCTTGCGGTCTTTCAAGACCAGGGATTCGGGGTCAGCAATGTCCAGCATCTTCGCGGCGTGAACCTGTACCTGGCGGCGCACTTCCAATGCAGCTTTGCGCACGGCGCCACCGCTGACATACGTGGTCGATGAGGCATAAGCACCGACATCAAATGGTGTGAAATCAGTATCAGAAGAATAGATGATCAGGTCATCCAGGGGGATGCCCAAAACCTCGGCAGCCATTTGACCCAGGATGGTATCTGAACCGGTGCCAATGTCGGTGGCTCCGATGGTCATATTGAAAGAACCGTCATCATTGATCTTTAGTGTACAGGCGCCCATATCGAGACCAGCAAGGCCGCTGCCGTGGAAAACCGCGGCCATGCCAATGCCTTTACGATAGCGGCCGGTCTGGTTCCTGAAGGCCTTGCGCTTGGCTTCATAATCCATAGCCTTCATCCCGGCGGCGATGCAAGCCTCATGGCCGCTGGTATCCATGGTCTGCGGAATGCCTTCTGTGCCTTCGCCCATCTGGGCAGCAAGCAGCATCGGCTCACCAGCCTTGATCAGATTCTTGCGCTTGAATTCGACGACATCAATGCCTAATTTCTCGGCGACCTCTTCCATCAGGACTTCGAGGGCAAACATGCACTGCATCGAGCCATAGCCACGGAATGCGCCAGCCGGGGCAGTATTGGTGTAGACCACATCACACAGGAAACGTGAATTAGGCGCATTGTAAAGGGTCAGGCCCTTAAAGCCGCCTGCCATAGGCACGGTGAGACCGTGGGCGCCATAGGCACCGGTGTCGGCCAGCACGTAAAGATCAAGGGCAAGCAATTCATCACCCTTGACGCCAGCCGTGTAATGAATGTCAAAAACGTGGCGCGTACGTCCACTGGTGAATTCCTGGCGGCGGCTGTATTCCAAGTTAACCGGCTTGCCCGTTTTGATGGTCAGGAGCGCGCATAAATCTTCGAGAAGCATATCCTGCTTGCCGCCAAAACCACCGCCAATGCGGGGTTTGATAACACGGATCTTCTTGACGGGCAGCCCGATCAACGGAGCAATAATGCGGCGCACATGGAATGGCACCTGGGTGGCAGAAACCACGACCAAGCGCTCATCCTCGTCCCAATAGGACATGCAAAGATGGTGTTCCATCTGGGCATGATGTTGTTTGGGAGTGTGATAAACGCCTTCGACTACCAATTCGGCATCTTGCAGGGCTTCTTCGACATCCCCAACGGCAGCTTGCAGGCGGTGCACCAGATTGTGCCTGGCATCGGCGATAGCTTCGGTATCGTCTTCATCGTGAATAACAGCAGCGCCTTCTTTCATGGCATCGCGGGCATCGAGTATGGCGGGAAGAAGTTCATATTCGACATCGATCAGACGCAGCGCTTTTTGGGCCAATTTGCGGGTCTCGGCAGCCACAACTGCGACCCGGTCACCAACATGACGGACTTTATTGTCCAGCGAGACCTGATCGTAAGGCGTCAACTGGGGATAGCTCTGACCGGCGGAGGTGTATTTAACACGCGGCAGGTCTTTATAGGTCAATACACAGTGCACACCCCGCAACGCTTCGGCCTTGGTGGCATCAATCTTCCTGATGCGGGCGTGGGCATGGGGGCTGGTCAAGACTGCACCATACAGCATACCCGGGCGGCTGAAATCATCGGTGAAGGCAGGTTTACCCATGACAAGCTTGCGGCCGTCCACCTTGCGCTCCGGACGCCCAACTACATTGGTGGGCGGCGTGTTTGCCGGAGTAAAGAGAATCGGTTTCAGGATAGACCGCTCACCTCTGCGGCGGATATGGTCCTCGGGAATGTCGATCCGGGCCAGGTCTTCAGGTAACACCTTGCGCAGCAAATCCACATCACCGGGATCTTCGCCACGCAGGACAGCAGCAGCACGCTGCACACCTTCTACGATCTGCACAAAGCCGGTACAGCGGCACAAAACGCCACTCAAAGCTTCACGGACTTCATCGTCAGTGGGACTGGAATTGCGATCAAGAAGGGCTTTGGCACTGAGAATCTGAGCCGGGGTGCAAAATCCGCACTGCACGCCATCGGTTTCGATAAAAGCTTCCTGCAGGGGATGCAGTTCTCCATTGTGGGCCAGCCCTTCGAGAGTGGTGATTTGATGACCCTGGGCTGCTTCGGCAGTCAGCATGCAGCTTCGCACAGGAAGCCCATCAAGCAACACAGTGCACATGCCACAATCGCCTTCACGGCAGCCGCATTTGACGCTGGTCAGAGATAGTCCACGCAGAAAATCCAGTAATTTTTCATTTCCATCGGCCTGCACTTGGCAGGTTTCGCCATTCAATTCAAATGTAATGTTTGTCATGCTCGCCTCTCTACCCGCACGCTTCCAAAACCTGGCGGGATAAAACGCCAGCCATCGCCCGACGGTATGCAGCGCTGCCGAGGTAATCCGAAGGCGGATCAACCTCTTCCTGAAGCGCTTGCACCACTGCCTGAATGGAATCTTCCGACAACGGTGCAGCAACCAATTTGTCGGCGGCTGTGCTCAGCCAGTGCTTGTTGGGCCAGACACCGCTCAATGCAAGGCGTGCGCCGTTGACCGTGCCATCTTCGATTAACAAACCGGCGGCGGCGATAACAATACCTCGCCCAGCGGGCGTCAAACCAATTTTGGCCATCGCTACCTTGCGTCCCGGGACTTCTACGGGGATCCACAAAGCCGCGGCTTGCTGACGTTTCTTCGACAAAAGGTAATTGTTCAGGTCCATTTCACCCTGCCCGCCGTCCAATTGCACGACGGCATCACAAACCAAAAGCGCCAGGATAAATGCCGGGAACTGACTGGAACCGGCCAGGAAGCGCGCCAGGCTGGTTTCGTTGCGCTGCTGCCATGTTACCGAGCCGCTCAAAGCCTGCTTGATGACTTCCGGGATGCTTGCCTGGACAATCACTTCATCCAGCAGCACATTGACATCAAACTGCAATACCTGGCTGCCATTTTTCATTACCACTTTCTGAATTGATCCTTTTTTCATCATCTGTTCAATGCGCTCCACTTCATCTTCTTTTGTAGGCTATACGCAATTATGTTTCTTCCATATTCGGCTGCTTGTCAAGCTGTCAGCTAAACCAACTTGTAGCGCTCCGGTTCGGGGTGCCTGGCAACCATCTTGCGGGCAAGCTGATTGTGATGGGCAATATGGGATTCCAGATCAAGGGTCTTCATCTCACCATCTTCCACGATAACTTTGCCGTTAATGACGGAGAAATCCACCCGATTAACCGAGCAAAGCAGCAAGGATGAGAGCGGGTCATGGACTGCGCCACCCGAAAGGCTCAAGGTATTCAGATCAACACCGATGAAATCGGCTGCATAACCTGGCTCAAGTACGCCGATATCATCGCGGCCGAGAACCTTTGCACCGCCGAGAATAGTTACATCCAAAGCGTCCTGGACAGTGAAGGCTTCTGCGCCATATTTGACGCGCTGAAGCAAAAGCATGTGACGGGCTTCTTCAAACATATTGGATGAGTCATTGCTGGCCGATCCGTCCACCCCCAGGCTGACATTGACGCCGGCATCGAGCTGTTCCCGCACGCGGCAGATTCCGGAACCAAGACGCATATTGGAAGATGGACAATGGGCAACACCAGTACCCGTTTCAGCCATCATCCTGATCTCGTCATCATTGACGTAAATACTGTGCGCCCACCACACGTCCGGACCCACCCACCCCAACTCTTCCATCAAACGAGCAGGGCGCAGGTTGAAATCGCGCATGGTGAAGGACTCTTCGTCTTTCGTTTCTGCGACATGGGTGTGGAGCCGGACTTTTTCGTAGCTGCGGGCCAGTTTAGCTGACTCACGCATCAGGTCGGTGGTGACAGAAAAGGGCGAACAAGGGGCGAGGGTGACACGCAGCATGGAGTAGCGGCTGGGGTCATGGTATCTTTCGATGATCTGCTGGCCTTCTTTAAGGATGACGTCTTCTTCCTTGACAACGTGATCCGGGGGCAGGCCGCCCTTGCTGCGGCCGAGGGACATTGACCCCTGGGTAGGGTGAAAACGCATGCCAATCTCTTCGGCAGCGCGCACCTGGTCGCCGAAGGTGGCGTCATGCGGGTAAAGGTAAAGGTGATCGCTGCTTGTAGTGCAACCCGAGAGAATCATTTCGGCCATGGCTGTTTTGGTGCTGACATAGACTTCCTCGGCACCCATCTCCCCCCAGATGGGGTAAAGGCGCACAAGCCAGTCGAAGAGTTTGTGATTTTCAGCGCCGGGGACAGCCCTGGTAAGCGTCTGATAAAAATGGTGGTGGGTGTTGATCAAACCAGGCAGGACGATCATACCGCTGGCGTCAATCACCCGGTCGGCTTCTGCGGGCAGTTCCGACATGGGAGCAATTTTTTCGATGACGTTATCACGCACGAAAATGCCGCCATTGCGGATTTGACGCCGCTCCCCGTCCATAGTGAGGACAACTTCAGCATTCTTTACAAGCAAGGTACTCATGCAAACCTCCTCAGGTTTGATTAGCTATTTGTGCTTCCAGGTCACGCAGCAAGTGGCTTGCACGTTCAACTGCGTCCCGATAAATTTTTTCGCCCAGACTGGCATTGGCCAGCGAGGGATCTCCGATCACGCCGGAGGGATGATAATCTTCGGCCAGCCAGCCTTGCGGCAGGCTGCCGCCAAATTTCATGGATTGTAGTCCGGCGGGGATCTCACCCACCAGATGCGGATATAAATACTGGATCAAAGCCGTTTCGACCGAAGCAGCGTGCACTTCTTTTGCAGTCAGCGTCGGAAAATACTCAGCAATAATGGAGCGGAAGAAACCGCCGCCCCACAAATCAAGATTGTAGACATACACGTCATATTTGGCGCGCAGGTCGAAAGCAAATGACTGGAGCAAAGCGGCATTGCCGCCATGCCCATTGAAGAAAACAAAATGACGAAAACCATGGCGGGCAAGGCTGGCTACCATGTCATCAGCGACAGCGAGGAGGGTCGCAGCCTGCAAAGAGACTGTGCCAGCAAAGTGAATGTGCTCGGGGCTTTTACCGTAATTCAAGGGAGGCAAGAACACGCCCCGGAATGTATCGCCCAGCTCCTCACGGCAGCCAGCTATCAGGGCATCCAGCACGAGGGCATCGGTGCCCAGGGGCAAATGGGGACCGTGCTGCTCCAAAGCAGCCACAGGCCAGATGACCATGCCCCCCTGCGCTGCGATTTGGGCGGCGGCGCTGCTTGAAATTTCCTGAAAAGCCGGCGCTTTTTTCGCCATATTATTTATCACCGATGCCTGTTGTCTCCGGGAAAAACATCGCTTTGGCAAACTTATGGGTAAAGCGGGGATAAGTAGTCAACTCAATGTAGTCCACTTTGCGGGCGATTGCTTCTGCCATGGCGCGCATTCCGGTGGAAACGAGCATTTGCTTTGCACCAATCCCGGCCGCGTTGCCTACCTGGGAGAATTTATGACGGGCCAGCGGCGGGAACATGCCAATATTGATGCCACTGTCAACGTCGATATAGGTTCCGAACGCTCCGGCAAGGATGAAAGCATCAACTTCCTCGTTGCCTACACCGGCTGTTTCCATCAAGACATCGATACCGGCGCGAATGGCACCTTTGGCGAGCTGGATTTCATTGATGTCACTGCGGGTGACAACGATCTCCAGCTTGTGACCGGTGGTATCTGCGGCGGCGAGCAAAACATCCCCCTTACGGGCTTCTTTTCGCACCATGGGGTGATCACGATCCAAAGCTCCGCTGGACTTCAACATGCCGGCGGAGAGCATCTCTGAAATGGCATCAAGGATGCCAGAGCCACAGATGCCGACCGGCGGCTGGTCTTCGATGGTATTGATATGCAGGCCATCGTCCAGGATCTTGACGCGCTCGATTGCCCCAGGAGCAGCCCGCATGCCGGCGCTGATATGGGCTCCTTCAAACGCCGGGCCGGAAGCGCATGAGCAGCTCCATACCTGACCTTGATGTATGATGCTGATCTCGGTGTTGGTGCCAATATCACAAGCGATGACGGTACGTTTCTCGTCAAGGAGCCGGGTAACAAGCTGCACCGAGACATGGTCTGCACCAACATAACCGGCGATATTGGGCGGCAAGTAAATATTTGCACCCGGGGCGATCTGCAAGCCCAATTCGGCGGCCGGAACCTGAACAGCCTGGCTAACGGCAGGAATGAAAGGCGACATACCAAGCTGCATAACAGGCAAACCAAGAAAGAGGTGGTGGATAGCGGTGTTACCCACCATGACTGCATCCACGATCTGCTCCTGGCGCAGGCCGCTTTCTTCACATAAACTGGCAACGACCTCATTCAAGGTATCGACCAGGACTTGCTGCATGACCCTCTTTTGATCCGGGCCTTCGTTGACGTAAGCAATGCGGCTGACCACATCCTCACCATAGGCTACCTGGGGATTCATGGCACCGGTTTTGGCGATGGTTTCACCGGTTTCGAGGTTGACCAGATAGGCAGCGATCTTGGTGGTGCCAATGTCAACAGCCAGGCCGCAGAAGGATTCCGCTTCGGGCAAGACGGCTACCACTTCATCATCCCGCAGCACCAGACGGAATTTCCAATCCAGATTTCGCACACGATCTGACAAACAGGACAACACCGGTAAACCAGTGCTGAGATGTGGGTGCCCCGCTGCCCGGCTGGCATCCTGCACACGCACCTGATCGGAGCGCAGGTCTTCCAGGCTTGGGACTTCCATTTCCAGATCCAACCCGATGACAGATGGCTGCAGCGTCACTTTTGTCTCCTGACCCTCTACCTGTAATCGTTGGGTGGTGGTCAAGGAGCCCGGCGGCACATGCAATTTGACATCCGAAAGAGGCGTGACCATACATGCCAGGCGGTAGCCCTCCTCAATCTCTTGCTGTGTAAGGAAGCGGCGCTCGGCCACATTGGGAGGTGAAACCTGGCCTGTGATGATGCGCACGCGGCATTTTCCACACACGCCCGCCCCGCCACAGACGGCGGCTAAATGAACGCCAGCCTGTTGGGCGGCATGCAACAAGGTCTGCTCACCGGTGATCTCTGTCCGACTGCCAATCGGCTCCAAATCAATCTTATATTTTTCCAAAATCTTCGTGCCTTCCTCGATATCGGCAAGTCTCTCTGACCGCACAAAACTCGCAAGGGGATACATTCGTATCCGACAGGCGGCTGCCCAAGCCAAAAACGGCAGAAATCGTTTTGCGCGGGGTCATCCGTCCGGTTTCTGCCACGCTGACCCCAATGCGACTGGCATCAAGCATTCCAAAAATCTGCGGCTGCCCTTCTTCCAGCGGCCAACCGAGCATACCGGGGCTGTAACACATGCTCAAATGCTTGCTCCCGGCCTGGGCCAATCCCCTGAAAAGCTCCTGCACCTGGCCGCCAAGCTCATCGACTGCGGCTGTGCCCAGAGCATCCAGGGCCAGGGCGTAGGGTAAACAATCACTCATGGTTTGGGACAACCGTTCATCCAACGCAGCGCCAATGGTGTAAACGGCAACGATCACTTCATCTGCCGCGGCCAGGTACTTCCCAAAAATCTCCCCTTTCAATACGCTGCCATCAGCCAGTTCCAGCCGATCATGCTGAAAGCCAGTCACAGGAATGCGGCGGTACAGCAACACCGGGGCAAGATACGGCGCTTCCTTTGCCAGCACATCTTCGGCTATGCGCATAATCTTTGGTCTGCGGCGGCGCATGACGGCTGGGTCTGCCCCCTGGCTCCAGATGATCTGGTCGACACTGATAGGGAGAGCCCAGTCTTGTATCAGGATGCTGTTTGTATCAACCGCTGCGTCTGTCATTTGCTCGGAACTACTCGCTTTCATACAAAATATTTAACGACTGAAGTCGAACCTGCAATAATGCCTTAACTCAACGCCGCCAGAATGGCTGCTTCGTCTTCCTTAAATGCCTCCGGGTACTCCGGCGCAGCGTCCAGGGGCAGCCCGCGCGCCGCATTCATCATTGCCTGAACATTCTCCAGGGGGGTATCAGGCGGCAGATCGCAGCCGGTGGCAAGAATGAAATTCCTGAAAGGCGACATCTTTCGCATCAAGTCCTGGGTGAAACTGTAAACCTCATGCGGGGACTGCTCCCATACCACCTCTACAGGCGGCACGTTGCCAATGATAACAACCTTGTCTGCCACTTTCTCGGCAGCAGCAACCAGGTCTGTCCCGGCATCCAGGCTCAGGCCCTGCACACCGCAGTCAGCCATACGTTCAACCAGGTGGGAAGAGTTACCACAAATGTGGAGCACAGAATAGGGTTTGAAGCCAGTATAGATGCGCTCAAGATACGGCTGCGAAAACTCACCAAATGACTTGGGGGAAATGCCCATGGCGCTCGGTTCCAGGACACAGATCATCTCGGCGCCGGCTTTGGTTAACATGTCCACGTGGTCTTTGATCACGCCCACAGTAAAATCCAGCACCTTGTGCAGGAAATCCACATTCTTGATGGTCGCTTTGGCGGCATTGCTGGCACCCAGGAGATGCGAAGCGAGGGTAAAGGGGCCGATGACATAGGCGGCGGGCATAACGTTGAAATATTTGACCATCAGGCGCATCGTCTCCAGGAAGCCGTTGATGCGCGCATCCTGACGGATATTGATCTTGTAGAGAGCCTCAAGGTCATCTTCGGTGACCACCGTATGATCCAGAACGCTGGGGGCTGCAAATTCATCATAACGCACCGGGCCGCCCAAGGCATTCATCTCAAGCGAAAGATCCATCATCATAAACATTGTATCGGGGTTATAACGCTTTACAAGATTCATCAACGAGCGAAAATGCAAACCGTAATTGAACATGTTTTGTCGCACGGTGCTTTTCGTGGTCTGTATGCCGGGAAATCCCAACAGCGGCACAACGGGCAGATGGTCCATCCCCTGTACAAGATCGATCAAAGCATTTTCTGACATTTCTTTCTCCTCCAAAATTGTGCGAATCCGAGGTTTAAAAGACCAGTCATTCGCGGGTAAGGGATTCCCTGCGATAAGGGTACACCCTGTCAATTACGGCCATAAACAATGGCCAAAATGAACTACCTGGGGCAGGACATCAGCAGCGGAAAAAGGATAAACACTGCTAATGTCCTGCACCGGAATATTTATTATTTAAAACTCATCCAACGGAAAACCAAAGTCAATGGCTTCTTGCTTGACCTTACGATACATGGCTTCCCATTCAGGCGCAGGCTGGAAGTTTTCGAGATCCCAGACTTCAGTAACCGGTTTGCCAATATCGGGGTCTTTGATAGCTGCTTCGAATTTAGGCAGGAAAGCATTGGCCATTTCATTAACTTTCTCCAGTTCCCAACCGGAGGCGGCATGGGAAACTTCGGCGGAGAAACGGCATTCCAGCGGCGTAAGGTAATCAGTCAACTTGCCGCCGGCAGCGCGCGGACCGGTCGAGAATGAGGCACCGGACGCGGCGATGGTGGCGACGCCAACCAGGATCTCGTACAGGAAAGCCTCGGTGCCAGGGCCAGAGACCTCATTGGCGATACCGTGGGTGAGAATACTGGTGTTGCGGCTGAGAGCCTGGTGAGTCATGCTCAACGCCCAGAGACCTTCGCGGTTGACATTGGATAAGTAGCGGATGTCGTAGATCTCGCCGCCGCCGACGGAGCTTTGCAGGATTGGGTATTGCAGCAGGGAACAAGCAATACAAGAGAGGATGGCACCTT
>JAIOTF010000051.1 GCA_021107195.1 Anaerolineaceae bacterium
CTGCAGGGAATGCGGGTAGAGGAACACAATTCGGTCAATATGGGGTTTAATGATATCTATCTACAGTACGTGGAGGCATATTCCTATATTTTCCCGGAGAATGCCCTGAAAATGGTGACGGCATTGCAAGAAGAAGATTGCTCCGCGCTTGCCGGTGTAAGTTCTTATCAGGTTTGTTTGCCAGCATCCCCAGGCCAAAGCGACCTGGATGCTGTCAGCCGCTTGATGAATGAAATTGTGTCCAATTAATGGCCGTATCAATGAGAGAGTTCATGTTAAAGTTCATGATTGACAAACAGGCAACTTTGAAGAAGGTATGGAATGGCGAAGATTCACTGCTCGTCAATTCCTTTTTCCTCTTTGGCATCCTCGTTGTCTCATCCGGTTTCGGCTTTTTAGTCTGGCTTGCTGCTACCCGCTTGTATCTGCCTGACGAAGTGGGTCTGGCAACGACTGTCATTTCTACCTCCCAACTGCTTACCGGACTGGCCGGTCTGGGGCTTGGTATGGGCTTGATCAAATTCCTTCCTGCTGCCGGTCATCCCGCGCGTATGGTCAACACCGCGCTCATCTTCACGATCGGGGTTTCGATTCTGGCCGGTCTGGTCTATATACTTGGTGCACCTGTCTGGTCGCCTTCCATGGCTTCCCTGACCACGCGCCGGGAGTTTCTCCTCGGTTTCTTGCTATGTGCTCCCGTTTTTGGTGCCTATTCACTGATCCAGATGGTCTTTCAGGCCTTGCGCCAGAGCAAATATGGCTTCTGGATGGTGGTTATCACCAATCTGCTGCGTTTACTGCTGACCATCGTTCTCGCCTCCTGGGGAGCCGTGGGCATTATTGGGGCGATGGTTGCCGCTATGTTCTTCTCGGTGTTGGTTGGGCTGTTTGTCTTCTTGCCCAAAGTGCTGCCTGGGTATGGCTTCGGCGCAGTTTGGTATTTTCCACACCTTAAGCAATTGATTCCCTTTTCCTTTGGTGTGCATCTGGCCTTTCAGGTCTATCAGGTGCCGCTCTTGTTGACCCCTTTGCTGGTGATGGAATACCTCGGCCCGGCTTACAGCGCCAATGCCTATATCGCCTGGATGCTGGGATCGCTGATTTTCAGTGCCGGGCAGGCCATTGCCGGCTCGGCCTATGCCGAAGGATCGCATGATATGCTGCGCTTCGCGCCTGTCTTCAAACGCTCGCTGCGCCTCAGCTTTTGGATCACCTGTACTTTTGCTTTGTTGTTTGGTGTGAGTGCGCCGTGGGTGCTGGCTATTTTTGGTGCAGCCTACCAATATGCAGTACCTTTGCTGGTCTGGATGGCCTTTGCTGCACCGTTTGTTTCTTTGAATAGAGTCTTCTTCACCCGCATGCAGGTCAACCATGATTTAAAAAAGTTGATCACATTGTCTGTCCTGTCTACCGTCACGTATCTGTTGGTATTCTTCCTGCTGATTGCGCAGTGGGGGTTCAAGACAGTGAGTATCGGCTGGTTGTTGTCACAACTCATCGTTTTCGTCTTTTGCTTTGGCGATGACTGGAAGCACAGGGCGGCATGAAAAAGCCCAGGCAATCTTCCCGATTGGGCAATAATGCTGATGTCATCATTTTGGCGGTGCTTTTGCTGACCCTGTTTGCATCCCTGTATTGGAATATCGGCTGGCTGGAGTCGGCCGTTGGTGTTTTGTTGGCCTTTATCATACCGGGTTGGCTTTTTGTCCGCCTTTTGTTTGGCGAGCGACCGTTTGAGTTGGAGGTTGAAGTTCTTCTGATCCTCTTTATCAGCGTGTTTTTGATCAGCCTGGAAGTGCTGCTCCTCATTTATTTCAATATCGCAATTTCCAAAGAACTGTTCCAATTGATGGCGGCCATCACAGATTGTTTGCTGTTGCTGATCCTGAAGATTAAAAATCGCAGATCGTTGCAGAGCACTACCGTTCCCAGGCGCATCAACTGGCCGTCTTTGTTGGCGGCGGTGCTTGTCCCACTGGTGTTGTTTGCATTTGGCTTGTGGCATATTCATGAGACACGGGAAAGTTTTACCGAGCTATATGTCGCCTCAGACGGCGTCTCCGCAGATGAACCACTGAACCTGATCGTTGAAAGCCATGAAGAGCATATTCAGTTTTTCACCCTCGTTTGTCAGGCACAGGAGGGCGAACGGTTGATCCTGGGGAACTTCGAGCTCTCACCGGGACAGCAGCAGCGCATCACGATTGCGTATAGTTACAATATGCAGCCTGATGTAAAACTGAAGATCGCCCTCGACCAGCACAAGGGCGCTGCCGGCTACCGCTGGATTGAGATCCCCGGTGATGCTTGCGATCAGCTACAGGTCGAGTTCGAATGAGTGTCGTCAGCAATTCTCATTACGATGGATATAGCGCTGTTGTAGGTACGACTGCAGTCGTTATAAGCCTATGATAACGATTAAAACCGTTGCTGCAAAGCAAGATTGAGAATTGCCAGAGTGTAGTTATTATTATGTACAGAATTTGAGGATTACTGGCGAGATGCAGTACATTTTGTTGACCCCCATCAAGAATGAAGAGCAGTACCTGCCGCTTTTGGCAGACATGCTTCTTCAACAGACGGTGCAGCCAGTCTTGTGGCTGATCGTCAATGATGCCAGCACCGATCAAAGCCCGGCGATCATTGACCGGCTGCAGGCGCAGCATTCGTGGGTGTTCAGCATATCCTTGCCTTATGAGCCGGGGGGGCTGGGCCTGCACTATGCGCGGGTGGTTAACCACGGTTTCACTTTGCTCCAGGCAGAGGCGGAGCGGATTAAGATTGATTATCAGCTGATTGGCAAAGTCGATGCCGATGTGATCTTTGATGCCAATTGCTTCCCGGCCTTGCTGACGGAGTTTGCAGCGGATGAACATCTGGGCATCGCCAGCCCGAGTCTCACAAATATGGATATTGGAGAAGATGGCGAAATGCGGCCTGCTAAAAAAGAAGTAGTGCTGGCTGACCACCCCACGGATGGCATCCGCCTTTTCCGCCGGGCGTGTTTTGAGCAGATTGGCGGCAGCCCTGTGGTGAGAGCACCGGAAACCGTAGCTGAGGCCAAAGCCGCCCTGCGCGGCTGGAAGCTGCGCCGCTTTGCTCATATTGAAGCCTACCACCGGCGTAAAGCACACAGCGCCACCCCCATCTGGTCCCGCTGGGAAATGGCTGGTTCAGAGCAGTACTATCTGGGCTATCATCCCTTACTGGTGATGGGACATGCTGTTTATGAATTGTTCTTCAGATCACCAAAATACTTGTTCCTCGCACACCTTGCTGGGTATTTCAAAGCTGCCTTGCGCAAAGAGGAAAAGATTGAGGACGCAGAGATTCGCGCGTATTTTGGGCGGCAAAGGCTGAAAGAGGTCTGGTCGCAGCTTCCTTTGTTATTGAGACAGGCAGTCCACCGATGAAAACAGAAACAGCCAGGCAGAAACGATTTTTCCTCTTTCGTAAACCGGATATCTTTCTGGCTGTTTTGGGTGTGGTCACGGGCACGGCCGAAATCTTTGTCAGTAACTACTTCCATCTGAACAGGGCCTATTTCGGCTACACCATCCTCGCCGCTTGTCTTTTCTATCTGGCCTCCTATCGGGTGTTTGCCTCAGTCCAGGATGAAGAGCCAACTGACCTTCGAAATCAGAGTGCGTTCGTTTTTATCCTGTTCTCTTGCCTTTCCCTGGCATTTTTGCTGGTCTCTGTGCTATTATTGCGTGCCTCCAACAGTTATCTGCGTGGCATCGATTACATCAGCCTTTTCCTGGGGGCGGTTGTTTTCACTGTGGTGCAAATCGTCTTTTTTGATACCTCTGCCGTGTGGAAACAGCGTCTCATCCTCGGCCAGATTCTTCTCTTGGGTATTGGATTCAAAGCCAGCGGCTTCTTCCAGTATCCAACTCTGATGGGCAATGATCCCTTTTATCATCTCGACCTGATTGAACGGTTCATTGATACCCGCCAATTCCCGCAAGGTGAAGCGTACAGCTCATTCCCTTTGTTCCATGTGCTCGTCACGGTATTTAGTCTGCTCAGTTCCCTGGATTTGAAATCCAGCTTTTTCATTATCAGCGTTATGCAGTCTCTGTCTTTGCTCTCGGTCTTCCTCATCGGCAAGGTGCTCTTTGACCAGAAAACGGGCCTGCTGGCTTTCCTTTTCCTCTCTTTGAGTGATTATCAGCTTCAATGGGGCATTCAGATCATTCCCATGACGGTTGGCATCATTGTCTTTGCCTTGCTCCTGATGAGCGTGGTTTTACGAAACCGCTATCGAAAGCGCTTCCGTACTACGTGGACTGTCATTCTGATCCTTTTGATCGTGGTGATGATTTTCATTCATACTCTGTCGACATTGATCCTGGTGCTCTCAGTCATTATCCTGTTCCTGGCTTTTGTCTTTTTTCAGGATGACCGTAACTTGCAGGGCCGCCTCCAGTTCATTTCGCTGACATTTGTGCTGATTGCCAGCGTGGCACCGGTTGTTCACTGGAGCTACAATGCAACAGTGCCCGAGCAGACCTTTTTAGCGAGGGTGGTATTGACCGTCAGGATGTCGCTTCGTGAAGCATATCTGGGCGATGTGCAGATGGTCTCCGGGGCGGGATTTTTGTCAGAATGGCAGGTCTTTCTGGGCGATCTGGGATGGGTGATGCTGCTCCTCTTGACTGTGGTTGGCATTTTGGGCTGCCTGCGCCTGTTTTCCAAACAGGCCACCATCATGGCACTCATTGTTTTAACCTGCGTGTTGATCTTCACTACCTATGGTGGGGCATTTATTGGCTTACGGCAGATTCTGCCCGCCAGGTGGATTTCTTTTCTCTACATCCCCGCCTGTATTTTTAGTGCGTTCGGGATCAAACAATTGCTTTGTTTCAATTCTCCACGGTCGGATCGTGCCCTTGTGCAATTTTTCAAAAAAAGCTGGCTGGCACTTCTCGTCATCCTGACTGTTGGCGCGATGACGACCTCGCCGCTGCGTTCCATGCCTGATAGCCCGCTTTACCTTGAAGAGTTAAGCATCCGTCCGGGATTCTATAATGCCGAGGTTACAGGAAGGGATCAAGCCCTTGCCCGGCAGCAGGCAGGGCAGATTGCCGCCAGTAGCAAGACTGGCAGATATTTGAAGGATATTTCGGAGGTTGACCCCCGTGAAGCAGATACTTATCAGGACTCTGCCTTTATCCTGGTGCGTCAATTTGACCTGCGTAACGGTTTTTTTATTCCCTATCCCGATTATCAGGTCAGTGATTATGTCCTGCCCACAAAAGAATTTGACGACTATTTGACAAATTCCTGCTGGCGAAGCTATGATAACGGCGAAGTCTTCCTGTATACTGTGGAAGAATAATCCACATCAATTCTGAAGAGCCCCGAGAGGTTGAACGTTGATGAAACGCGTCGCAGGAAAAAATAGAACAGGCCAGGCCCAGCCCGGTGAGTTGACAGGGGCCTTCCCGACCGCCTTTCTATACCTTGTCAGCATCTCGCTGGGAGAACTCCTGACCGCGGGCGATGAGCCCCTCGCCGGTTTGGTCCTGCATGGACTGGTTTTGCTGCTCCTCATAGTACAGGGGGCTGCCG
The DNA here is from genome assembly GCA_021107195.1 of Anaerolineaceae bacterium. Classification (GTDB taxonomy): domain Bacteria; phylum Chloroflexota; class Anaerolineae; order Anaerolineales; family Anaerolineaceae; genus SMBSF63. Next base: position 5,578 of record JAIOTF010000051.1, read on the forward strand.
CCAAACGCAGAGTGGCGCAGCGGTTTTATTTTTCTATGGCCCTTGTCCCTCTGATCCGTTTGATGAGCCTTTCTCTCCCCCTTACGGATTATCTTTTTGTCTATTGGTATTTGATCATTGGCACACCGTTGTTCCTGGCTGCATTTTTTACTGCCCGCATGGTGGGTCTGAGTATCGATCGTTTGTTGTTCAATCCCCGTCACCTGGGGTTTCAAATCCTGGTCGCTCTTTCGGGCGTTCTGCTTGGCTATATCGAGTATTTGATCCTGCGTCCACAGCCGCTGGTAGAATCATTCTCTTTCTATCTGATCTGGCAGCCGGCCCTGATCCTCCTCATCTTCACCGGATTGCTGGAGGAAGTCATCTTTCGTGGTCTGCTCCAGCAGTCTGCCCGGGAATACATCGGACGCTGGGGATTGCTTTATGCTTCTCTCTTGTTTGCCGTCATGCACCTCGGTTACAGATCGATGACTGACTTCCTTTTTGTACTCATGGTGGCCCTTTTCTTTGGGCTTGTAGTTAATCGCACCCGATCAATCCTCGGCGTGACCCTGGCGCATGGATTGACCAATATTGGTCTCTTCCTTGTTTTTCCCTTCCTTGCTGCTGCCCCGTACCAGATGCCAGACTGGCTGCCGATGCCCCCGCCAGTCACCGTTGTCGTCACAGTCCCTTTGCCAACCCCAACAAACACTTCTCAGCCAACATTCACCTGGACGCCAGAGCCAACCTTGACCGCCACGCTTTTCCCCGCAGAAAATACACCTCAGTCCACCCTGGTTACGCTGACACCAGCCATGACGCCTCCGGCGCCTGACAGGACGCCAATTGCACAAATCCCATTCTTCCCCTTCCCGGAAACATTCCCCCAGGCAAATGTGCAGGTGCCCAACGACTATCTGATCATGGTCGATGATGGTGATCCTGGTTTCCTGCGCACTGGGGGAACTACGTGGTTGTCGGTCAATGGCATAGGGGAGGATCTGGTCTGGGCTTCTCCTGTAGCAGGTGAGGCAGATGCGGTGGTGGAATGGCGGCCTGACCTGCCCGCAGCCGGGCGCTACGAGGTGCAGGTGTTTTGCCCTGAAGAGTTTGCTACCTTCCGCTTTGCCAGGTATGAGATTGGCAGTCTGGATGGTTTTATAACGGTACTGGTGGACCAATCCGCTCATCAGGGAAAATGGGCCAGCCTGGGAGTATATTCCTTTGAAGCTGGAGAAATGGCTTTCTTGCGCCTCGATAACCAGACGACAAGCGAGCCAGGATTGGATGAAGTGATTAGTTTTGACGCCGCTCGCTGGCTGCGAGTCTATTCTCACTAAGAAGCCCCACCGCGGTTTTGCTCCCATTCCAGGAACAGGTCATACATCTCTGGCAGCGTGGCCCATTGCACCTGCCCGGTATCCACATATGGGTGAATGCGCTGTAAAAAGGCCTCCAGCAGGGCGGCATCCAGCGGCTGACCGATGCTCCATGCTAAGTAGTATGTATTGAGTTTGCTTTCATCGACTAGCGACAGGGCTATTTCCATCTCAGCCTCGATGGCATCTATATCCTTCATATCAAAATTGCATTTCGTGAACGACTCGGCTGTATTGATTTCTTCCTTCATGCAGATCAGGCTCCCGCCAGAGGGCAGGATCACCAGTTCGCCATTTGGATTGGGGGCAACCCAGTCCAACCCGCTGCGGGCGCGCCACGGGTGCAGGCGGCCTTCCAGCTCCGGCGGATACGGTTGGTGGCAGGCAGAAGGACTGGAACATCCCTCGAAATCTTCCGGCCAGTCCTCACGCGGCAGCGATTCCAGAGCATATTTCACGGTGCCGCTGGTAAATTCATACCCCGCGTCAACTGCTGCATTTACCCAATCGCAATGTGAAACGACCCCGCTTACATGGCGTACCGAGACGCCCAGCTTCTCGAGTTCCTCGCGCCGCTGGCGCAGCTCGTCTGACATTCGCGGACAGGAATAATTCTTCTGACCGCCCACATCGGCATGCACGCCAATCCCGTGACCGCGTGATTCCATTTCCAGCAGTACATTATCGTCCCATCGCAGACATCCCGTGGTGAACTCTTTGCTTTCCAGAGTCAGTTTTGCGCCGTAGGTTTCGAAAAGGCTGGCAGCCTCGCGCACGATTTCTGCATGCCGGATAAATTTTGTTTCATCATCGCCATCCGCCCAGCCTTCCAGGTGGATCATGATGCCCAGATAGAGCGTGTCATCCTGCCAGGCAGAATGCTTTGGTGGTTTATTTGGGGAAGCGTTCTCCGTTGGTGGTGGGTGGGGGGCTTCCTGGGAATTATTATCAATCTCATTGGGCGTTTTGGGGAAAGGCGTAGGAGGGCTTTCTGTGGGCTGCATGGCAGGTATAGTGCAGGCAGCCACAACAAGGAATAGCAAAGCAATCAATAGCACTGATTTGATCTTGGGTTGCATGACACACTCCTCTCGCGGGACATTCTTTCTCCAGGTGCGCTTGTTCGGGAATCAATTATTTTGTTGGTCTGTTTATTACTATACACGAAATTATCTTTAACCTGTTTTATGGATAACAGCCGCTCAAATAAAAAAAGCCGCCCCAAGTTCTTGGGCGGCTTTTGCAATGCTCTATGTAGGAGCTAAAGGATATTGAGTACTTTGGAAATAATGATCAGTAAAAAAGCAATGATCAGCGGGATGATGCCGATATTGAGCGCCTTGCTCAGTTTCTGGGATTTTTCATTGTCAGACGTGGACGAAAGCTCTTTTTGGATCAACATACCCAACAGGATGATAATGCCAATTGCAGCAAATGAGCCTGCAATGGTTACGGTGGAAACAGTGGAAGTGGTAACGGTTGAAATCATAGCTTTCCTTATATTTTTACTCCAATTAAATTCAGTATAAGGGTTATATATCTGGATGTCAATAAAACTTATATTAACTTTACCGATGCAATATCGGTGCCACAGTGCGGGCAGAGGACTTTAACTCTCTTTCAGCGGGGATTGTTCCAGCAGGGTGTAGACAGATCCGCCCGGGCGCAGGTCGCTGCGGTAGAGGTGCAGGGAATCGACTGGTATGTTGGGCAGGGCAATCTTCGGCGGCTGGCGCAGCAGGGTCGAGACCCCCGCAATTTCTTTTTCGCTTGCATGGCGGCTGATGCGTCCCAGGGTGAGATGCGGCGAGAATTTGCGCTCCTCTGCGGGAAAGCCGATGGCTTCCAGGCGCTTCATTAGATGATGATGCAACTGTTGCATGGCAGGCGGAGTGGTCACGCCCACCCAGATCACGCGCGGTTTGTACAGACCAGGGAATGTCCCAATTCCCTTCAAGTCAAAAGAAAAAGCGGTAATTTGTGCTGCAGTTGCCCGCATTTCTTCCTGGATAGCGGAGATTTGCTCAGGTTGGAGGTCTCCCAGGAATTTCATGGTCAGATGCATGTTGGCGGTATTTACCCACCGTACACCGCTCTTCTGGCGTTGCTTAAGCTGTTGGATCCATTCTTCCAGTGTTTGCTGCACAGCAATAGGCAGAGGAACGGCGATGAAACTGCGGATGGTTTGTTTTGTCATTGATTTTCTTTCAGCATAGCACGTCTTTGAGGCTGCTTTTGGTCACTTGGCAATCATAAAAAATTATGGTATAAGAATTATACCCTGCTGTGTTCGTGATGCCGCAAGACCGGTTTTGAGCCAACACTTGAAATAAGGGCTTCGTTTTGTGATAGGAACGCGATAGGCCTGAGCCAAGGCGAAACTATTCCAGGCGGGGCTGCACCTGCTAAATGCAGGTTCAAAACTACGCTGCACACGGCATGGTGGGGTCATTTTAATACGGCAAAGAGAAAGGGCATCCGAGATTGAATCGGATACCCTTTTGCTTTTGAATAATGTCTTGTTAAGGCGGAAAGATTTATCCACCCAGATAAGCTTCTTCCACGAGTGGATTGTGAAGCAGTTCTTGGCCGCTTCCTTCGAGGACAGTCTTTCCCGTTTCAAGCACATAACCGCGGTCTGCGATCGACAATGCCATTTGGGCGTTTTGTTCCACCAGCAAAATACTGGTGCCCTGTTCGTTGATCGATTGGATGATCTCAAAGATCTGTTCCACCAGAATGGGGGCTAACCCCATCGAGGGTTCATCCAACAGCAGCAAACGTGGATTACCCATCAGGCCGCGGGCCATTGCCAGCATCTGTTGTTCGCCGCCCGAGAGCGTGCCGCCAAGCTGTTTCTGGCGCTCTTTGAGGCGCGGAAAACGGAAATATACCGCTTCGAGGTTCTCCTCAAATTTCACCCGATCGGGTTGGGTGTAGGCACCCATTTCAAGGTTCTCCATCACAGTCATGCGAGCGAAGATCTTGCGTCCTTCCGGCACCTGAATGATGCCTTTCATGACGACGTCCTGTGGCGGGGTTTGTGAAATATCTTCGCCTTCAAAGACGATCTTGCCCGGGTTAGCGCGCAGCAGTCCGGAGATCGTATTCAGTGATGTGCTTTTCCCGGCGCCATTGGCACCGATCAATGCCACAATCTCTCCTTCTTCAAGGTGAAAACTGATCCCTTTCAGGGCGTGGATCGCGCCATAGTAAACATTAAGGTTTTCGACTTCAAGCATCATGTGTTTTTTTCCGTTGGAATTTTTTGGATAATGCGGCGGCACCTGGCCCAAGATATGCTTCGATCACCTGCTGGTTGGTCTGGATCTCTTTCGGCAGGCCCTCGGCAATTTTGGTGCCATAGTCAAGAACCGTGATCTGGTCAGAAATGTCCATTACGACTTTCATGTCGTGTTCGATCAGCAGGATCGTTATCCCCAGATTATCACGCAGGCTCTTGATGAAAGCGGTCATGTCCGCTGTTTCCTGCGAGTTCATCCCTGCGGTAGGTTCATCCAGCATAAGCAGCTTTGGATGGTTGGCGAGGGCACGTGCAATTTCAAGCCGTCGCTGTGCACCATAAGGCAGATTGCGGGCCAGGTGGTCACCCAGACCGTCCAGACCGACAAATTCCAGCAGGTGCAGGGCTTCTCCGACAGCTTTTTCTTCTTCTTGCATATAACGCGGGTTGTGCAGAACGGCTTCCCACCAGGTGCCTTTCAGACGTGGATGCTGCCCGACAAGGATGTTCTCAACAGCGGTCATCTGGCTGAACAGGCGAATATTCTGGTAGGTGCGGGAAATGCCCAGCGAACAGATCCTGTCTGTTGCCTGTCCCTGAATGGGTTTCCCATAGAAAAGCACGTCGCCTTCTTCGGGAGCATAAAAACCGGACACACAGTTGAAGAGCGTTGTTTTTCCCGCCCCGTTTGGGCCGATGATGCTGGCAATCGCTTTCTCAGGCACGGTCAGATCAACTTTGTCCACCGCGGTCAGACCGCCAAAGATCTTGGATAGTTTGTGAGTTTGGATAACGATTTCTGTCATGATTGCACCTCACCATCCGGTGGGCTGTCTTTAGGATGTTTCCGGTAATAAAGTGTCTCCATCTCAGGCCGCCCTTTGGGCCATAACCCTTCGGGGCGCATGACCATCATCATCACTAACAGGGCGCCAAATGCCAGCAAACGGTAGTTTTCCAGATCGCGCAGCAGTTCAGGAACACCTTTGAGAACAAAGGCGCCAACCACAACGCCCGGGAGACTGCCCATGCCGCCGACAATTACCAGACAAAGCACGTTGATTGAGACCATCAGGATGTGGTCTTCAGGGCCGGTGAACTGGTTTCGGGAGGCGAATAATGCCCCGCCCAGCCCGGCAAACGCGGCACCAAGTGCCAGCGCCAGAAGATTATATTTGAACGTGTTGATGCCGGTTGCTCTCGCAACGGTTTGATCTGCGCTGATCGCAAGCCATGCCCGGCCGGTGCGGGAATATTGCAGCCGGTTGGCAATGAAAATGGCAATGATCACAAAGATGACGGTCAAATGGAAATAGTTGACATCATTAAAAGTCTTTCCCAGCCATTTGGGCTGCACCAGATCACTGAGCCCGCTGGGGCCGTTGGTAAAGTCGGTGAGCATGTCGCTTTTGATCAGAATGCGGATGATTTCGCCAAAACCAAGTGTTACGATCGCCAGATAGTCACCGCGCAAATTAAGGATCGGCAGTCCCAAAAGAACGCCGGTCAATGCTGCAGCAAGGATCGCAAAAACGATTGCCAGCCAGAAATTCATTCCGATCGCATGCGGTTCAGGGGCAGTCAACAGACCGAAAGTGTAGGCGCCAATCGCAAAGAAGGCCACGTAACCCAGCACCAATTGTCCTGAAAGACCGACGATGATATTAAGCCCCAGACCGAGCAGGATGTAGATGCCAACCGTACCCATAATGAAGTTCCAGTAGGGTCCCCATTTGGTGGGCAGGAAGTACAACAAAAATGCTGCGGCAGCCAGGAAGGCATATACTACAATTTTGTTATTAAAGACTTTCTGAATTCCTGGTTTTTGAATAAAAGCATTGAAGGATTGCACAGAGTCTGCCTGCACCTGTTTACGCCAGTTTGCACGAATGATCCCTTTGGAAAATGCCGCGCCAGCCAATCCGCTGATGGTCAGCAAACCCAAATACAGGAAATTTGCAGATGCTTTGCCGCCAAATAACAAATAATCAATATTGTCGGGGCCGATCTCTGGCAGGTAAGAGCGCAAGTCAACCTCAAGGAAGTTGGCGATTCCAATCAAGTACACAAAGACTGCGACGAAAAGGCCTGAGAAGGCACCTGCAACTGTTCCTGAAACAATTGCATTGGTCCATGAATCTGTTTTTGTATTCTTGGATGCGCTTCCACCGGCGATCAGCCCTATCAAACTGATAACGATTGCCAAATTGATGGTTGGAAGTTGGGCGAGTGCAGTGTTTTTATCAACATTTCCAAACAAACCGCCGATCATGTTCGCCGCGACGACAGAAAATCCGGTCAGATGGAAGAAAATAATGACGACGCTGATGATGGCTCCGAAACGGATGCCGTTCTTAATGGTTGTTCGCATTAGACTTTCTCCTCTGAAAGTGCTTCACCCAGCAGACCGGATGGGCGGAAGATCAGCACCAGGATCAGGATGGTGAAGGCGATCACGTCTTTAAGTTGGAAGTCTATGCCCAGAGCCGCCGGGCCGACGGATTCGAGGAGTCCCAGCAGCATACCACCCATCATTGCGCCTGGGATATTACCAATGCCGCCTAACACAGCAGCGGTAAAGGCTTTGATCCCGGGAAGGAAACCGACGTAGTGATTGAACAGACCATTGTGGATGCCCCACATCACGCCAGCTGCACCAGCCAGCACACCGCTGATGATAAAGGTTTTGCCAATTACATCATCGACATCGATGCCCATCAAAGCGGCTGCTTGTTTGTTTTCAGCAACTGCACGCATTGAACGACCGAGTCTGGTCTTTTGAACGACAAGGAAAAGGCCGATCATCAATAATGCAGATAAAACCAGGGATAATGTGCCTGTATACGTGAGCAAAACAGTTGTGTCACCAACCGGGATGCTCCAGCCGGTACCCCGCCATAGAATAACGGGATTGATATACTGGCGGCGCTGTGGTCCAAATAATAATTGGGCGGCGTTTTGCAGGAAGATGGAAGCACCGATCGCACTGATCAAAGGCACCAGGCGGGGCGCCTTGCGCAGCGGGCGGTAGGCAATGCGTTCAAGCAGTAATCCCGCCACGGCGGAGACAACTGTACCAACGATAAACGCCAGCAGGACGGAGATCACCGGGTATGCGTTAAGGAAGTTCATGTTGGGGTCACTCACCGAGGGTGCTTTGATAGAAGCTAGCAGCTCAAATATAAAGTACCCGCCGAAAGCGCCCAGCATCATCACTTCGCCATGGGCAAAATTAATCATAAAGAGAATACCATAAACAAGGGTATACCCGATGGCGATCAAGGAATACATCCCGCCAATAATCAACCCGGCAATAATAAACCGCATCCATGTATCGGGACCATAACTTCCTTCAATGAATGCGGTTTGGTAAACTCGCCAGCCGATTAAAGCAAGCAAAAGGATCCCGGCAATCCACCGGATAAGTTTGCCAACATTCAACGAGGGCTGGTCTCGTGTGGTTTTTTGTTCGCTCATAAGTACGTTTCTACTTTCCGTTCAGTGTTAATAAAACACGGAATTTGGTGGGGAAGACTTCGTCTTCCCCACCAAATCGTAATCTGATCAAAAGGTCAGCTTAGGGTACGAAAGGAACCCATTCGCCGTCAGTAACAACGTAGAAGGTTGGGCCAGAGGCGTTGCACTCGCCGGTGTCATCACATTTCACCGTGCCAGTCAAACCTTCGTAATCGGTGGTGCGAACGGCTTCCACCAGGGCGCCGCGCGGCACATACAGGCTGCCATCAGCACCAACGAAGGCAACTTTCTCAATGGCTGCTATCAACACCGCACCGGTGTCGTAGGAGGACCAGGAAAATGCGCTCAGCTCACCAGCTTCCATACCGTAGGCGGCTTTGTAAGCTTCGTCAAAGGCGGTCTTTTCAGCGGAGTCGGGCGGAACCAGTGAAACAGCGATGGAACCTTCACCGTTGGGGCCGGTCTTGTCGGTGAATTCCACACCATAGGTGCCGTCGCAACCGAACAGGATTACGCCATCCAAACCAGACTGCTGCCACTGGTTGGCCATCACAATTGCTTCAGCCGCGTAACCACCGTAGTAGATGGCGTCCGGGCTCTTGGCTGCAATGGAGGACAGCGGGGCAATGTAGTCAACTTCACCGGGAGTCACGGCTTCGACAGCCACAACCTCGCCGCCAAGTTCTTCAAAGACGGCCTTCGTCCCTTCGGCCAGTCCCTGACCATAGGAGGAACCGTCGTGCATCACAGCCAATTTCTCAACACCGAGTGATTCAAACAGCAATGTGGCTGCGAATTTTGCCTGGGTGGCATCGGTGAAGGCCAGGCGGTTGAAGACTGCGGAGCCTTTTTCGGTTAATTCGGGCAGTGTAGCGGAGGGGGACATCATCGGGAAGCCAGCTTTTTCATAGATCGGCATGGCTGCGGCGGTGGAGCCCGAGAAAATGTGACCGGCAATTGCAACCACGGTCGGGTCTGTCACCATCTTGTTGGCGACTGCCGCGCCAGCTTCCGGCGCGCCACCGGTGTCTTCGGCAATCAATTCATAGCTCCAGCCTTCAAAGCCATCATCACCGACCAGTGCAACTTCCACACCCTGGGAAATGTCAATACCGAACATGGAGTAGTCACCCAACAGCGGGGCGCCCATGCCGATTTTGATCGTATCGCCAGCGGGGATCACTGCGCAGCCAAAGGCATCACTTGCGCAGACATCGTCGGCAGCTTCTTCGGCGGGTGCCGCTTCTTCAGCCGGAGCTTCTTCTTCAGCCGGAGCTTCTTCTTCAGCGGGTGCTGCTTCTTCAACAGCTGGTGCTTCTTCGACAGGTGCTTCTTCGACCGGAGCCTGGGGAACACATGCGCTCAGCGCCAATGCTACCACGATCACAACAAACAACAAACGGCGGATCTTCATTTTATTTCTCCTTTTCTTCTCCAAATAAATTCTTGATGCTGCAATGATGCTGCGATGCAAAATACGTTTTAAGAAATCTTTTTTTGGGGTAGAACCTCCTTTACTGAATTTGTAAAATGGTTATTGGCACGTCTGTATTCCTGCTGTACCGGTCAGGATTTTTTAAATTTGATTAATTTACAAAAAAAACCACCCTGATTTGCTTGGGTGGCTTCCATGTTTTCTGTGTAGCAAGTTAACTGTTTCTCACCGAAATTCTGGCACGCCCAACCCAAGGTAAGTCCTCCAACCAAAGATATTGGAGAACTCGCATAATGCCGATAATAAGAGAGAGGGTGATGAAATATTCTTGCATAAGATAGTGTGTTTTTCTCTATAAATTGTGAGATAGACCGATTATACAAGAAAATGCTCAAAAGTCAACCATCAGATCAATATCAAATTTGCATTTTCCAGGTTTTAACAACATGTTAATCGTTTTTCCCGGCAATTTACCGGAATAACCTTCGAAAAGGTGAATGACCAAATCCCTGATTTCTTTATTCCTTAATCTCCAATCAATATTGGAGTATCAGTCCTGCGCCCGCTTCTTCCAGTTTTACCACGTTTGCCAATTTGATTTTTGAAGCCAGACTTGTGCAGTGGCAGGCATGCATTGTTTTTGGTTGCAAGCCGGCAAAATAATCCAGCGTTCCATTCATCTGTTCTGGAGTTGGTTCAAGCAGGTGGAAGCCGCCCACAATATCCACGATGCGCTCGTCACCGCAAATACGTTTAGCCTGTTCGATCGTGTTGCAAATGCCGGCATGGGAGCAGCCAGCAATGATGACCAGCCCTTCAGGGGTTTTGCAGGCCAGGGCGGTATCATCCAGTAGAAAATCGGGGGTCGTTTCTTTTTTGACGATCTCGCCGATGGTTTGTTTGCTTTCGAAATCATTTTCGCGCACGATCTCACCCAGAAAAACCAGATTCTCGCTGAGCCATACGGGTTCTTTGCTCAGGTGCAGATCAAATTGTCGGGACAGCTTCTCGGCGCTGAAGACCGATCCGATTTCGCCCAGCCCCAGCGATTGGAAGGTTTTACTTTCCAGGGCTGCGGGGTGGGCAATCATCTGTGGGCGTTGTTGAAGAGGCGGCCTTGAAAAGGCAGCATTCTCAAAATTGTGTTCTGTATACAGCCGCATCAACGCCATTAAACCCCAGGTGTGGTCGATATGGCCGTGAGAGATGACCACCGCATCCAGGTCAAGCAGGTCGATTCCCAGCTTTTGCGCATTTTTCAGAAAGGCATCTGAATAGCCAGTGTCGAATAAAAATCGTTTCCCATCGACTTCAATGAAAATAGACAGAGCGGGTTCACCCAGGAAATAGCGATCAATTAACGTGTTGTTGTCGATCAGAATGGCAAGTTTCATGGCTTCCTTCTTGTGAGGTGAGATACGGTTGATATGTCTGTAGTATACTCCCGGTTTGAGTTTCCCCTTGGAAAGGTTGGTTTGTTGAACAGATCGAATTTCGCATTGTGTTTGCCTGGGTTCAAATTGGATGCCTGCATACCCTTTTCAAGGCTGGTCAGGAAGGCAAACGGCTGTTTGGAATAACCTTGAAAAGGGTTATTTTGCCTGAGAGGTTGGCTTTTATTCGGCTGGATTTGCTGTTCAGTCAGATGAGAAATCCAACCTTTCCAAGGGAAGGTTACGCTTTCCTGTCCTTCAGGAACGCCAGCACTTGCTCACTGTGCGCGGCAGGTTTGACCTTCTCCCACACTTTTTCGACCATCCCTTCCGGGTTGATCAGATACGTTGTGCGGTATACGCCTTCGTATTCTTTGCCATACATCTTCTTCTTTCCCCACACGCCGTATCGTTCACACACTGCATGGCC
>JAIOTF010000228.1 GCA_021107195.1 Anaerolineaceae bacterium
AATAGCTCAATTAACCAAAGTGACTATATGAAAGACATGAAACGTCGTGATAAAGAACTCTCCAAAGGGTGGGGGCAAATTGCTACCCTCCTTTCAGTTCAAACTGAAGGCGGGCATCAGCGAATGAACTGCGCCAACACCTAGGGCATTTGCTTCGATCCTGAGATGCATTGTTTGTACAAAAAACTCTGTTGTCACTATTTCACAATTAACCCGGAGGCAACGGTTTCGAATATCAACTTCTATCGCGACCTGTGGGGTGATGAAGGGAAGGGCGCTGGAGATGAGTCACTCTGAGTTGAGGACATTTCGGTGCGGACTTGACGTAATGTCCACTGGTAAAATGGTTTCATTTCATGCTGCCTGCACCACAATGTGCTGCACTGTCAAGTCCTCTGTGGTAATAAAAGTGTGGGAATTAACTGACCAAGAGTGAGTTGTTCGGGGGAAACGCCGGAGGGAATAAAAACATGGAGCAGTTAACGGATTTGAAGGCAATTTTACATTCAAAACGCGCCAATATCTACTACCTTGAGAAATGTCGTGTCATGGTCAAAGATGGAAGGGTGGTATATCTGACGGAAGCTAAAACCGAAAAACAGTACTGGAATATTCCCATTGCCAACACCACTGTTATCCTCCTAACTATGGGTACTTCAATCACTCAGGCGGCTGTTCGCATGCTGGCCTCGGCTGGGGTACTCATTGGTTTCAGCGGCACCGGAGGAACACCGCTGATCGCGACAAATGAGGTGGAATGGCTGTCGCCGCAAAGCGAATACCGGCCCACGGAATACATGCAGGGCTGGATGTCGTTCTGGTTTGATGATGAGAAACGTCTGATTGCCGCCAAAAAATTCCAGCAGGCACGTATTGCCTATCTGGATAGGGTGTGGTCAAAGGATCAAGATCTTCAAAATCAAGGGTTTTATGTGGATGATCGGGATGTCTCCCAAGCTCTAAACAGTTTTACCTCGAAGATCGACAAGATCGAAAAAGTCGGGAACCTGCTGCAAATTGAAGCTCAACTTACCAAAAGCCTGTACAAGATTGCCGCTAATCGGGTCAAAAATGATGGCTTTGTTCGTGAACGGGATTCGGAAGATGCCGCCAACGCCTTTCTTAACCACGGCAACTACCTGGCCTACGGTTTGGCTGCTACCACTCTGTGGGTACTGGGTATACCCCATGGTTTCGCTGTGATGCACGGCAAGACCCGCCGGGGAGCGCTGGTTTTTGATGTGGCCGATCTGGTCAAGGATGCTCTGGTACTGCCCTGGGCATTTGTTTGCGCCAAGGAGCAGGCAACTGAGCAGGAGTTTCGTCAGCAATGCCTGCAAGCCTTTACCCGACATAAGGCTCTGGATTTTATGTTTGACGAGGTGAAAAATATAGCAAGTCAACATGGATATGAAGGGAATGCGCTATGATCGTTACCTTTGTGTCCCAATGCGAAAAGAAAGCCCTGAAGAAAAGCCGGCGGGTGCTGGATGCCTTTGCCAATCGTATCGGCGACAGAACTTGGCAAACGGTTATTACCAACGAAGGCTTGAACGCCGTCAAAAAGCTGTTGCGTAAAACCGCCTCCAAAAATACTGCCGTCGCTTGCCATCGGATGCGAAGCCGCAGCCGCATCGAGTTGGGCTGGATTGTCGGAAATCGTTGTAAATTCAATGCTCAGGGCATTGTTCCCGTCAATAGCACCCGTAAAACCATCATGAATACCCAGTGGGAGAATGACTGGCATTATCTGCCGCTCATTAAAGCGCTTGTCGCGCTTGCAGCATTGTTCCATGATTGGGGCAAATCTTCCCTTTACTTTCAGGCCAAACTTAAACCTCAGAGTCCCAATAAGTTTTTAGGTGATCCATTGCGGCATGAATGGATCTCCTGTCTGCTGCTCAGTGCCTTCGTAGATGATGAAACAGGTGATATTTGCGATGAAGCTTGGTTGTCCCGCCTGGCTAAGGGTGAAATCGATGAGGTTCGGTTGAAAAAAAATGCTACGGATAACAGCGAAAAACCTTTAGCGGGCCTGCCTGTGGCCGCCAGCTTAATTGCCTGGTTGATAGTATCTCACCATCGATTGCCATTGATATATGATGATTGGCGCGGTGAACCGGCAGAATCCTTCCAGCAAATGCTCAAACGTATTACCCAACAATGGGGTTATGAGAACAGGTATGATGAAGACCAATACCAAGCAAAACTCAAGAAATGCCTTGAGTTTCCTGGTGGTTTGCCCTGCCGATCCAAGCCCTGGCTTAAGCAGGTCAAGAAGTGGGCGGCAAAGGCTGATGCCTGCCTTCCGTTGCTGAAAAAATCCATGGAAGATGGCAGTTGGCGCCTGGTTGCCCATCATGTCCGCCTTTGTTTGATGTTGGGAGATCATTTCTATTCTTCGCAGGATACTGATGAAAAATGGCAGGGTGAGTTGGTTTTGTTTGCCAATACAGATAGGCAGTCGGGGAAATTGAAACAGAAACTGGATGAACATCTGGTCGGAGTTCAAAAAAGTGCCCTTAAAAATGCCCACCTGCTGCCGGCTTTTGAGCATGAACTGCCGGTTGTGTACGATGTGAAGCCACTAAAGAGGAAAAGTCCCCCTGCCTTTAAATGGCAGGACAAGGCCGTTGACAAGATTAAAGCGTGGCAACGGCAACTGCCTGAAGCGCATAAAGGAAAACCCCAGGGTTTTTTTGTCGTCAACATGGCAAGCACGGGCTGTGGAAAAACTTTTGCCAATGCCAAGGTGATGCAGGCGTTGTCAAAGGATGGCGACGCTCTTCGTTATGTGCTGGCCCTGGGATTGCGGACATTGACCCTGCAAACAGGTGATGAATACCGGGAGCGTATCGGTCTGGATGAGACGGAACTTGCTGTGTTGATCGGTTCCAGGGCAGTAATGGAGCTTCATGAGCAAAACAACATATCGCAGCAAAAATCGGAAACTGAAATAAATGAGAAATCCGGTTCCGAGTCCCTTGAATCGTTTCTGGACGAAGAGATCATTTATGAATGTGAGATTCCTGAAACGGGCTTGGCCACGGTTTTAAAGGGTAAAAGTGATAAAGAAAGTGAACGTAATAAAAAATTTCTGTATGCCCCTGTTTTGGCATGCACTATCGACCACATGATGGCCGCCACGGAAACCAAAAGGGGCGGTCGTTATATTTTGCCGACGCTTCGATTGATGTCTTCTGATCTGGTTATTGACGAGGTGGATGATTTTGGCGGCAGTGATCTGATAGCGATAGGACGATTGATCCA
>JAIOTF010000261.1 GCA_021107195.1 Anaerolineaceae bacterium
CAGCCGCTCTGCCTGGGAAATCCTCAGTGGTTGGAACGAGTACGAATTGACCAAAGCCGCGCGGGTGCGCGCCGGACGCCCTGGCATGGCTGTGGGTTGCGTAGAGAATGCCGTTTCCGAGCTGTCCGAGATTTCAGCTACCTCCTATGGTGGTTTCAGCCGCTATGACTGGCATCACATTGCCATGATCTCCGAGTTCAAGACCGATTATGGCTCCCTTTCCAAGTTGACCCACCTCATACGCACCGGCAGCATTATTCACTCGTTCTACAACACTATCTACGGCGGAACGGTTGGTGGCAGGGAAGGCATGGCAATCGCTATTGTGACCGGTACGATCCTGCTGCAAATGTTGTACATGACCAACACCCATTCTGTTTCACCGGCGCATCCCTTTTACGGAAACGATACCACCCCCGAGATCATTCAGGCGATCAGCACCTCCCATCAGGCGCTGGCGCGTAACAGCCGCCTGATGACCGACATGGTTTTGACTCCGGTCAATGGGCCTGGTACCAAAGAATTATTGTATGAAGTGGCTGCCATGACCATCATGGGCGCTGCTTCCGGCACCTGTGCCATGATCGGTCCGCGCTCCAATGCTGGCGTCAACAATGGCAATGTCTCTGGCCTCGAAGCCCGCTTCATGGCCGAAGTAGGACATGCGGCCGCGGGCATGTCCCGCAAGCAGGCGGATGAATTGGTAACCTGGCTGGTCGATAAATATAAAGACACCCTCGACCAGCGCCCCATTGGGAAGCACTTCACAGAAGTCTACGACCTCAAGACCGTCAGGCCCACAGTTGAATGGCTGGCGATGTACGAAGAAGTCAAAGCTGAACTGAGTGCCAAAGGTCTGACTCTGTAAGCTGTTCCTCCTGAAAAATCATATACCCCTGTCTGGCCCTCCCTTGATTTGCGCAGCAAATCAGGAGAGCTGGAGAGGGTGTTTTTTTATTCTGACCACTCCAGGCGCCTGGCTCCCGCAAACAGCGCACTGCGTGCACCCCTGATCAAAATTCCTCCCGCGTATGGGCGCATGGCGTGCGCCCGGAAAATTCATCCCCATACGCAACTTATTCTCGTATCCCCCGTATATTAAATAGATGTCTGAGTGGACAGGTTGTAAATCCTCCATCTGGACGAGGAAAATATGTCCACATGCCTGATGCGGCAGCCGGTCAATCCCGGTAAAGTTAATATGCAGTTCTCCGGCAGGAATTTAGTAGAAAGTAGTAAGGAGAGAACCATGTTGCCTCATTTGTCGGACTAATATATTGAAGGTGCAGTGCATCGCGTACGCATGCATCAAAAACAGGACGTTTTGGCATCGAAGGCAGCATTGCACGAGGTAAAGAAGGCGGAAAGAGCCGCACGACGTAAGTCGCTCAGGCATCTTTTCAAACGCCGCTCTACTCTGGGCAGCTTGCCGCAGGTAGACCGCCAGCATAGTTAGATAGAACCCCAGGTGCTGGTTGATGCCGAAGTCAAAATAAAAGAGTACATCCGGATTGTTTTCCCCACGGCATGCAGCATTTGCCTGACTGGCGGTCCGGGTGTTGGCTGAAGGCAGCCAGGAAAGGAGCTGGAAATAATGGGCAGTAAAAAAGTTGAGGGGATGTTGGAAAAGTCGTTTGTTTGTGCGAAGTGTGATCACCAGGGAGCCCGTGTGGAACGTCTGGCGATGTCCGGAACCGGTATTTCCCGGTTGATGGAACTCCAGGCCCACCGCTATGCATTTGTCTCTTGCCGGAACTGCGGTTTCACTGAAGTCTATGACTTGAAAACTTTAGCGGGCGCGGATCACCTTGGAACCTTGTTGGAAATCATCTTCCACGACTAGATCAATTTCCAAAGAATTTGAATACCCGGCAGCAGCGATGCAACTCGCTGCTGCTTTTTTGTTTCCTCTTTGCCCTCCCTTGATTTGCGTAGTTTCCGTAGTGGCGACGCATGCGTCGCTGCTGCGAAAAAAGGGGATTCCCTCTTCAAATTGCATAGCCAGAACGATTAGGGCACACTATTATCAGTTTCTGTATAGGTAATTAATGCCATACCCTACAAAGAAAAACGCATGCCCGAATATTCCAATCAGGAATGGCTTGAACAACTTCGCGCACCGGATAACAATGAAGCCCTGGCGCAATTAAGAGATTACATTCAGCGCGGTTTGCGTTACGCCCTGTCCAGCCGGGTGGATCCGAACCGCCTGAATGCCCTGGTGGAGGATTCAGCCCAGGATGCGTTGCTGCGCATTGACCCCAAACCCACCAACTGGAACGCCTTTCTCTTTGGCATTGTGTATGCCGTCAGCTCCCTGAGCTGCTCGCTGCCCATTTTCCTCGTTGTGGTCGGCACGTCATTGGCCGGGACAGATCTGTTCAGCTCAGCCGGGCAGTTCGTGGGCTATGCCCTCGGCATGGGCGTTGTCGCCTTTGCCGTCGTCCTCGGTGCGGCCTTCTTCCGCCAGGCCATGCTGCGCTGGCTGAACCGCGCCGCCGGCTACGTGCAGCGCTTCAGCGCCCTGTTTGTCCTCGGCGCCGGCGCGTATTTGATCTATTACTGGCTGGTGGAGAGTCGATTATTTTAGGGGTATGAATATTTTGGATTTGAGATTTTTGATTAGGTTGATACGCAAAACTATGTTCGCGGAAGAACCAAACAAAAACAAAAAACTTGTAGGGGCGCATGGCGTGCGCCCGTCTCCCTCGTTATGAATCACAAAACGAACAAGAAATCTCTCATTTCATCAGGAAATTGTCCTAATCCAGACTCTGCAGCAAACATAGTTGACGAGCAGACGCCGTCCAACAAAGCATTGGATACTATGCGCCCCCACACTGGTTGCGATTTTCGCGGAAGATTGCCAATTCCAGGCTGTATTAAAAAGGGTGCGGTCACGTATTTTGACCGCACCCACCCATCGCAGTGAAATGGTACGGTCGAAAAGCGCGACCATCTCCTGCGTGATTTCGGTATATACTTCTATACATCATGCTGATGCACCCATAAGACAAAAACCTCCCGCACAAATTCGTGCGTGGAGGCTTGGGTATAATTGCAGTATACTGGATATGTTGTAGCCGATTTCATTAAATGGGAAGGGGAACATCATGCAAAATTCTCTGTTTGTGTGGATCATTGTCATTGCAATTGTAGTTGTGCCGCTGATTGCCTGGTTGTTATACAAGGCTGGATTCAAGGTTAAAAAGGTCAAGCTCAAAGCTCCCTGGATTGAAGCGGACATGGAGCGCGAAACTGAAAAAGATCCTGGGAATAAGACTGAGCCTGTAAAACCAGCCTCTTCCCGGATGCGCACCGAAGCAGCGCAGGAAGCCCTTGATGGCGGCGTGATCGAGGATTCAAACATCAAAGCCCGCGCTGATTCTGGCGCAAAGCTCAAGCAAAAGGCAAGTGGCGAGGGCAGCAAGATCACTGGCAGCGACATTACATTAACCTGAAAGGGGGAAAACCATAATGAGAGACCTGCAATACTTCACTGACCGGGAAACCCAGATCGATGCCTTTGACGATCTCTGGAAAACTGAAACGCCCTGGATACTGGTTTTCAGCGGGGTGAGCGGCAACGGCAAAAGCACGTTGATCGACTGGTTGATTGAAAACAAATGCAAACCGCAAGATATTGTAACTGTCAAGGTGGACATGTACTTTTCTGGCGGATTGGATCTTTCTGCCTTGTTGACACGGCTTGTTTTCCTGTTGAAACCGGCAGCCGCAAAACGGTTCCGCTCAGCTCAATCTGAAGCAAGAAATCAATACAATCAGGATCTGACGAATCTGCTCAAAGCCAAAGCAGCCCGTTCTATTGATGTTGACCTGATCGCTGATCATCATAGCCAGATCGATCAATCTCCTGTTTTGGTACAGGACGATACCAGCGGTGAAGATAAATTGCGGAACATGTACAATGAATCGCTTATCACTGCTTTTGTTCAGGAGAACCATAATTTATCTTGCGATCGTACCGTTCTTTTTCTGGATACCTTTGAACGCGCTCAGGACAATACACCTAAAAAAGAATTGGGCTTCTTTTGGGCTTTCCTTGAGCAGCTTCATCATGCCAATCCGCAGTTGCGGGTTATCATTGGCGGGCGGGAAGATTTAACGA